>DASWHH010000587.1:0-3803 GCA_036398295.1 bacterium | reverse complement strand
TTTCACGCCGTGGTCAATAAGCCAGGGACCGATGACTCCGTGGGCACCGAACAGCAACACGAAGATCAATCCGGAGATCACCGGCGAGACGGCGAATGGCAAATCGATCAGAGTGGTGAGAAAATTCTTTCCGAAGAATTCGAACTTGGCGATAGCCCAGGCCGCAGCGACTCCAAAAATGAGGTTGAGCACGATGGCAGCGGTGGCAGTCAACAGCGTCAGCTTCACGGCAGCAAGCGCCTCGGTTTCACGGATGGCGTCAAAATATGTTGCGACGCCTTTTTCGAGGGCATAAACGAATACCGCAGTTAGCGGCAAAAACAGGAACAGTCCCATGAACAACAGGGCGAGGCCGATCAGCAGCCAGCGAACCCAGCGCGGCTCCGTCGTGGCGCGCGGCGAGTTAACCGAAATAGAAGAACCAGTGAGTGAACTCATGCTTTGCCTTTGTTGTGATCCTTCACCGTTTGAAACGGCGAATTAATTGGCGCCTGACGACCAAAACACCGTTGCAAACGGTGTTGGAGCGCGTTCGACTTTGAGTTTCAACCTTGTCGTATTCACATTCGTGCAATTCGTGGTCTAGAAACCATGGCGGCGGCGGCTCCACCATTGTAAAATGTTGATGACAAACAACAAAACAAATGACACCACCAGCATCACCACGGCGATGGCGGTGGCGCCGGCATAGTCGTACTGCTCCAATTTAGTCATGATTAAAAGGGCGGTGATCTCGGTTTTCATGGGCATGTTGCCGGAGATGAACACCACCGAGCCGTATTCGCCCAGCGCGCGCGCAAATGCTTGCGCAAAACCGGTGAGCAGCGCCGGCAGCAACGTCGGGAAAATGACTTTGTGGAAGGTCTGCCAGCGGCTCGCACCCAGACTGACGGCGGCTTCTTCAACTTCGGCATCGAGGTCCTCCAGCACCGGCTGCACGGTGCGCACCACAAACGGCAGCCCGATAAACGTCAACGCGATCATCACACCCAGGGGGCTGAAAGCCGCTTTGACACCGATGGCATCGAGATAGCGGCCCACCCAACCGTTGCTGCTGTAGAGCGCGGTGAGGCTGATGCCCGCCACCGCCGTCGGCAGCGCAAACGGCAAATCCACCATCGCATCCAGAATCTTGCGGCCGGGGAAGCGATAGCGCACCAGCACCCAGGCTGCCAGCAACCCGAAGCCGGCGTTGATAAGCGCCGCCACCAACGATGCGCCGAAAGTAATTCGGTACGAGGCCAGGACGCGCGGTGAGGTTACGGTCGCCCAGAATTCTCCCCACGTCAGACTCATGGTCCTGAGAAAAATTCCGGAGAGCGGGATGAGCACAATCAAGCTCAGATAAAAAAGGGTATAGCCGAGCGTGAGACCGTAGCCGGGAAGAATGCTGCGTTGTTTGATGGTCAGGTTCATTTATTCAATTATAAATTACGAATTAAGAATTAAGAATTACTAATGACCAATGACTATTGACTATTGACTATTGTCTATTGAATATTACTTCGATATTCGAAATTCATTGTTCGACATTCGATATTTTGTTGTTGTACCATCACTGGTGTAAATAGATCTGGTCGAAAATCCCGCCGTCATCGAAATGAATTCGCTGTGCGGATTGCCAGCCGCCAAACATCTCGTCGATAGTAAACATGTTCACCTGCGGGAAAAGCTCGGCATATTTCGCCGCCGGTGATTCCGGTGCCGGCTGAGTACGCGGACGATAATAATGCTTCGCCGCCAGCGTTTGACCGACCTCCGTGTAAAGATATTGCAGATAAGCGGTCGCAATTTCACGCGTGCTATGTTTATCGACCATTTTGTCGATAATCGTAACCGGCGGTTCGGCCAAAATGCTGACCGATGGCACCACGATTTCAAATTTGTCCGGACCCAATTCTTTCACTGCCAAAAACGCCTCATTTTCCCACGAGATAAAGACATCGCCGATGCCGCGTTCCACAAAAGTGGTGGTGGCGCCGCGCGCACCGGAATCCAGCACCGGCACATTTTTGAAGAGTTTGGCCACAAACTCGCGTGCCGTTTTTTCATCACCGCCATTCTTCACCACGTAACCCCAGGCGGCGAGATAGTTCCAACGCGCGCCGCCAGAGGTTTTAGGATTGGGAGTGATGATCGCCACATCGGGCTGGATCAAGTCATCCCAATCTGTGATGCTTTTGGGGTTGCCTTTGCGCACCAAAAAAACGATGGTGGAAAAATAGGGCGCGCTGTTGTGGGGCAAGCGGTTTTGCCAGTCTTTTGGAATTAAGTTCGCTTGCACATGAATGGCGTCGATATCGTAGGCCAGCGCCAGCGTCACCACATCGGCTTCGAGGCCGTCGATAACGGCGCGCGCCTGTTTGCCGGAGCCGCCGTGTGATTGATTGATGAAAAGTGTTTGGCCACTTTTCTCGTTCCAGTGTTTTATGAATTCAGCGTTGAGTTCCTGGTAAAACTCGCGGGTGGGATCATACGAGACGTTTAAAAGCGTCACCTCGTTTTTTTTCGATGAAGAGTCTTCGGAGCCACAGCCGAAAGAGAAAATTGATACGCCAATGAAGTACAGGACAATTATTGCTTTCAGTTTCATGAATAAGTATCTCCTTAGATTGGCAACTCGTTCAAGTCCCGTGTCAGGCCTTCCAAAAAGGCAACCGCCATGGCGAGCGTAGCGAAGCAATCTCGTGATTTTGTGCTCAAATCATAGGATTGCTTCGTCGCTGTCGCTCCTCACAATGACATATTTTTCCTTTTTTGGACAGCACCGACAGGAGCGGCATTAGTAAGCTATTTGAAAACGGCTCAGGAATATTTTTTCCGCCGGACGATCGCCGCTCACGGCGCCGCCATCGAAGTACGTCTGTTCGTAGTTGACGACAAACTTCGCGTGTTTATTCAGGTACCAGTTGACACCCACGGCCCAGGCGGTTGCTTGACGCGCCGATTCAAGGGGATCCGCAAATACCGGGAAGGCATCATCATCGATGGTGAGAGCGTGCACCCGGGCCGCCAGCTCGAGCGCCCCCCACCCGCCATTTCCCGGATCAAACGCCGTTTTCGGGGAGACGCCACGAAAAGACGTCTCGTCACCCGTGAGCACGACGGCAGCGGTAACTTGCCAGGCGCGATTGGCCACCGTAGCCCTCATGGTCTCACTGGGCCCGGGTCGACGCATCTCCCGCGAAGAAATGGTGTATTCCGCCATCAGACCGACGGGGCCCGTGTAGTAATATCCCTGTGGAGAAACTCGAAAACGCTGGCCACTGTCATCGATGATTATAGGCAGTGCAGAAATGGGACGAAAAAAAGTCGCCTGTCCGGATGTGCGATAAGCAGACAATCTGCTTGATGAGAATCCGTCCTGGTTGCCGATGTCGCCGGCGATTCCGAAACCCAAACCTTTGAAAGCAGAGGTGCCGCTTTGGATGAAAGGCCGGGCGAAAATTCGGCCGGTGATGTTTTTTCCGTCTGCGTTGTCGAGGTCGCCGCTACTGCCGTCAAGCACGCCGTTGAAGAGGCCGATGCCGTACTCAAGCGCTCCCTTGAACAACTCACCGAAAAGCATCACCCCGGTGTCACGATTGGGGCCGAGACTCGTCGGCAACGCCCGTTCGATAAAGGTGAGCGCCGTAGCGGACTGCAGCCGTTCGAGCGCGAATGGGCTTTTAAACTTGCCGAATCGAATTTTGAATTGCGGGATGAAATTGGCGTCGAGATGCAGGTCTTGAAGGGTCGCCGTTCCCTGGCCAAAATCGAGCATAATACGATAATCAAAGTTTTTAGCAAGTGTCCCTTCAATG
>DASWHH010000586.1:0-3229 GCA_036398295.1 bacterium | reverse complement strand
CTTCGTCATCCATTATCTATCACAGTCCATTGGAAGGCTATGAGAGCAAGGCCGGTGAAATGTGGGATCACTCTCTGCGCAGCGCCATTGCCGCCCGCGAGGTCGCCCGCTATGCCAAAAAGAAAGTGCCCGGCGGTCTGGCATTTACGGCTGGCTTGCTGCACGATATCGGAAAGTCTATCATTTCGGAGTTTCTGCGAGGGAGCACCCAGCAGATGACGAAACTTTGCGAAAGCGGCCAGGCCGTGGATTACATCCAGGCTGAGAGAGCGATCATCGGAACCGATCACGCCACCGTAGGCTTTTCATTGGCGAAAAATTGGGGCTTGCCGGAATCGCTTTGTCTGGCCATACGCGATCATCACCAACCTTCCTTGACCAAGGATGAGCATCGCGAGCTGGTTTATGCTGTCCACCTCGGCGACCTGATTTCGATGATGGGTGGAGCCGGCACTGGTTCCGATTCCCTTGCTTATAAAGTGGACGAGGGTTACAAGCAATGCATCAACGTCGATAGAGATCGCATGCCCCTGGTATTGCTCAAGGTGCAGGAAGATTTTGCAATCTTGAAGAACACTATTTTAGCCAAATGACTGGATTCCATTATGATTGAAACCGTTTTGATCGCAGATGATTCTGCCACCGCCCGCATGATCATCCGGAGGTGCCTGGAAATCGCCGGATGCAGCGCAGCCCGTTTCACCGAGGCGAGGGATGGGCAGGAGGCCCTGGAGTTGGCCCGTAACAGCAGCTTCGATCTGTTGGTGACGGATATCAACATGCCCAACATGGATGGTAATTCCTTGTTGAAACATGTCAAAGCCAGCCCAAAATTGCATAGCCTGCCGGTTCTGGTCATTTCCAGCGCCAGCAATCAGGCCCGTGACGCCGAGTTGTTGAGCAACGGCGCATTTGCCGTAGTGAATAAACCCGTCTCGCCGGCGGCGGTGGCCAATGCTTTAAAAAAAATCACCCAGGAAAACGAGTGGGTTATCGATGAGTGAAGGTGAAAAATGTCTGCAGGCGGCGCTTTCTCATGCCATCGCCCGCACAATGGAAAATATGACCTTTGACGAAATTGAAGTGGTGGACATTCCCCTTAATCCGGAAATCACGCGCGACGGAATGTGGGCCACTCTGTCTATTCTCAATCCCATGAAAGGGGAGGTCGTTCTTGAATTATCCCGTGAATTTGGCACCCAACTGGCCCGGGAAGTTTATGGCGTTGCGCTTGGATCCGCAATCAGCGACGAATCGGTGCGCGATGTCATCGCCGAAATTCTCAACACGCTGGCCGGTCGCTTCATTGACAGGCTGGTCGCCTCGCAATTCAAGTTTGAATTGGGGCTGCCCAACACCGGAAACGGGCGAGCCCATTTGAATTCTCGTCCGGTGGCCGCCATGGTGGTAAGCGTTGGCAGCCACTTTTTGACGACGTCGGTGCTCGGACAGGATTTTGAAAGTTATTGTTTAAATTCCTGATAGATTGCTGGCCGCAGGTCTTAGGTCTGTGGTCTGCTATTCAAAACAAGGAGAAATAGATGAGGGTGTTAGTGGTTGACGATTCGGCGGTTATGCGCAAGATTATCATTAAGGCGTTGATGGACGGCGGTTACCAGGATATCGTCGAAGCCGGCAACGGGGAAGAAGCTCTGGCCAAGTTGCACGAGGTCAATATCGTGTTTACAGATTGGAACATGCCGGTTATGGACGGTATCGGCTTTGTCAAGGCAGCTCGCAAAACTTCAAAAATACCGATTGTGATGATCACCACCGAGGGCGGTCAGAAGGAAGTCATCGAGGCCATGCGTTCCGGCGTGAACGATTACATCGTTAAGCCTTTCACGCCGTCGGTTTTGATTGGCAAGATGGAAGCTTTAGTCAAAAAATAGTCTTCAATCGCAAGGAGCGATCATGAGCGCTTATATTATCCAGGCCGAAAGGATCATCGACGATTTTATCAAAGCTGTCGACGAAGTCTTTTCGCAGATGGCTGCGGTGACCATTCAGGTGGAAGATGTGGAGGAAATTGACGGCCAGACCGATTGCATGGATGTTACGACTTGTATGGACATTACCGGGATCTTAGGTTTTTCAGGCGGGCGCCGCGGCTCGATTCTGGTAACTTTTTCCGAAGCAGTTGCCCTGAAAGCAGTGGGTGGCATGCTGGACATGGAGTTCAATGACATAAATGCGGATGTCCGCGATGGAGTTGGCGAGATTGTGAACATCATTGCTGGCACTGCCAAAACCAGATTGCAGCCCAAGGGCATCAGTTTTGACCTTTCGATACCCAACACCATTATCGGCTTCAACCACCAAATCACCGCCCCAGCCTCCACATCCAGAACGCGGGTGAGATTCACAACCATATATGGTAATTTTTTTCTCGAAGTGAATTTGAAAGAGGATAAATAATGAAACCCAATCGACTAAAAGTAATGATTATTGACGACGATTTTTCTTCGCGCCGTTTGATTGAGAAATATCTCCGCGACAATTTTGCTTGTGAAATTATGCAGGCAGATGACGGCTCGCTGGCCCTGCAAACCATGGTGAAGGATCCCCCCACTCTGGTGATCTTAGACATGGTGATGCCATTCATGAATGGTCTGGAGGTCCTGAAAACCATGAAGAAAAATTCGCGGTTGGCGCAGACGCCGGTTATTGCCTGCACGGCAGTTGACGATCCTAATATGGTACGCGAGATCATAAAAATGGGCGTGAACGACTACATGGTCAAGCCGATCGAGAAAGAGACTTTAGTCCAAAAAATCAGCAAACTGCTCAATCTCAGCCCTGTAAACTCAACCACCTAATCAGCGGACGATATGTCAAAAGAAGCTTTATCACAAAGTGAAATAGATGCCCTGCTCTCACAGAGCCAAATAAATGTCGAGACTCTGAATGAGATGCAGCCGTCTAGAGAAGTCCGGGAAAAAACCATTTTTTCCTACAACTTCCGCAAGCAAAAGCGCTTCAACAAAGGCCAATTCGTCTTCCTCGAGGGTATCCATAAGCGCTTCTTGAGAAATCTCGAAGTTACCCTCACCAACCTGCTTTCGACACCGGTGATAGCCACTCTCGCGGCCGCAACCGAACTGACTTTCGGAGATTGTGTGGAGTCCTTTGCCTCACCCACCTGTCTCTACGTGCTCAATGTCAACGAAGGTATGGGCAAGTTTATTGTGGAAATTGATCCAAACTTTGCCTTCTTCGTCATCGACAA
>DASWHH010000585.1:0-2791 GCA_036398295.1 bacterium | reverse complement strand
GTCCACCAGTTTGTGCAAATAGGGGCGATTGTAACGGCGGACGTAGTTTTTCACAAAATGCCGCTGGCTATCGCTGTTGTTCTGGTTGGCAAAGTAAAGGGGTTCGCCAGTGATACGGAAGTAATAATCGCTGGCAACTTTGGCGAAGGGCTCGCCTGTCACTTTCTCTACCAGGGCTCCGAGGGCGGCATAATTGATATTTGCGTAACGGTGTTGTTTGTATTTCAGCTGTTTTGGCAGGTATTTGATGATATCCGAGTAGCTGGAATTGGAGAGATAGTACTCGTTTTCATTTTCGCGTTGGAATCCGCTGGTATGATTCAGCAAGTCCAGCAGCGTGACGTTTTTGGGAAAACCCGCAATGTAGCGGAAGACGGAGTCATCAATAGCCAACCGCCTCTGACTTATCAGATCGATGATAACGGCGCCGGTGATGGTTTTGCTGACCGATGCCAGCGTGTAAATGTGATCGGGTGTGGCGTTGACTTTGTGCCCGATGTCGGCGTATCCCCCGGCATGCTCAAGACGGTACTCCGGCCCCATGAACATGGCCAGGCTCAACGAAGCCAGCTGTTGATTTTTCTGAAATGTGTCTAAGCTTTCCACCATCCGCGCTTTTACATTGTCCAGAAATAACTTCTCCTGGCCGGGGGCTGGCAGCGCCAAAGTGAAAAGGCTATATGCCAAAAAAATCGTTAGCAAGATTCTGTATCGCTTCTTAGGTAGCATAACCTCTTTATTATTTTAGAACGCACGTCACTTTTCTAAATCGGCGCATTTTGGAAAAACGAAAGTGAATCTCAAAAAAAGTCCTATATTGAAACAGGTGTGCAGCAAGGTGGCACGGCGCAAATGTTGATAATATACATGCAACCGTTGGAATTTCAACAAAAATGTTTTTGCTGAACAAAAAAAAGCCTCAACCGGAGCAATTCTGCCGGTCGAGGCGGGCAGGTGGCGTGGAATTGACTAACCTCATTATTCATAGCGCGGCAAAGCCGCAGAATGATGGTGGGCAGTTCGCAGTAAGCCGTTGGCAGTGGCAGTAAACAGAAACAGTTGGCAGTAAGCAGTAGGCAGTTGGCAGCCACAGTAGGGTAGGCTTGGCTTGGTATGTTGCTACTGTCAACTTCACCTTTAGGAAATAGAATTATTTTTGCAGAAAAGTGCAAATATAACATTTCTTAACCGTAAAGTCTGTGACTTAATCACATATCATCGCCTCGATGTGCGGGCCAATCGTTATTTCAATTTCTCGGGCAGCCGGCTGTCCCTGTTTTTGGAGTTGCGGAATTTGTACAATCGCAAGAATGTTCGCGCCTATGAATTCTCATTGCGGGTATTCCCGAGTGGAGCGTTTATTGCTGATCGCTTTGAAGATCACTGGCTGCCGCTGCTGCCATCGATCGGCATCAGTTATGAATTCTGAGGAGAGGAGAGAGAGGCTAAAGCACGAACGAGTATTTGCGCAGTTTGAATTTTTCTAAATCCCTTAGCTCTTGATAGATTCTCTGGTTCCAGGCGAACTGCTTGTCTTCGTCGAGACCGTGATCGGTTTCCTGGTCGTAGCGCTTTTCTTCTTCCTGAAACTCCTCGATAAACCGATTAACGATACCATTCAGGATTTCCCGGGAAAGAGTGCAGGGCTGTTTTAACCCGGAGAGCGTGCGCCGAATTCTTCGGGCGTACACCTCGGTGAGGTCAAAGTGACTCTGCTCGTGATTGAGCAGGAACCCCTTTCTGCGCGTGTCGTAGCGCACCCAGTTCATCACCCACGAGCCATCGCGATCAAATACCGAACCGACGATGAATTCAAATTTGCCACTATCGCAGTTCCAGAAGGAATAAATGCCCGTGGCGCTCTGGGCGTGATAGGATTGCTTGGTTTTGAAGCTGAGCTCAAAATCGTCCCAGCCGAGTACAACATCCTCATCCCAGAAAATCACATTCTTTTTTGAAAACTGTCGTTGGACCATTTGATCGAGGTTTTCCGGCTGTTTGGTAGAAAAGGTGTGATAGCTCGAGCAGGTGAGGCCAAGGCTCATCGCTGCCAACGCCAGGCCGATAGCATTTCTCATAGGGTTTGTTGGATGCGATTTTAGACATGAGTCGATCAACAGAAATATAGAAACCCAGGTCACATAAGCAAGTCAAGATTGTACGGGCGCATAAAAAAAATGCGGGTGCAGCGTCTGTAAAAGTGCGTTTTAGCATTCGGAAGACAGGTGCACCCGCACGTCAAATCCACTTACTGGATATTGACCGGAAAATCGATGTCAACGTCCGTCTCCGGACTGCGGGTGACGCCGTCCTTAGCCACTTCGTCGAAGTGGCCGAGCACCACGTTCAGCGTTCCGGAGGCTGCCGCTCCGGCAGACACCGTGACGGTGTACTCCAAACCGATGGGAAGATTATTGGCATCCAGGTCGGTGATGGTCACTACCACCCGGCCGGCGATTCCTCCTTCCGCCGTGAAGAAGAATTGATGGGCGTCGGATTCGGCTTCGACTTCTTCCGTTATGTCTTCCGCCGGATTGACCGACTCATTTAAGAGCTGGATGGTGCCGGTGTAGGTTTTTCCCGCACCTAGCGTTAACGTGCCAATGACCGGGGCGTTGCCACCGTCGCCATCGAGGTCCTCAAATTGCGCGGTAACCTGATTGGTCGTGCCGGTTTCCGTCAAAGTGAGGATGACGGTGGTGATGAGCTCCTCTTCATCGGGTCCGGCGGGATCTTTGTCATCGCCGCAGCCAAAGTTGATGAGCATGACGCCAAAGGTTAGCGCCAAGAT
>DASWHH010000584.1:0-3803 GCA_036398295.1 bacterium | reverse complement strand
GCAAGCTGGCCCGCGAAACCAGAGCCCTGGAAGAGGAACGGGTAGAACGCACCCGCGCGCTGGCCAAAAAATTGGATATTAAGAATCTCAACCCGCGCTTGAGCGAGATTATCCAAAAAGTCGAGAAACAATACGCCCGTCGTTTGCAGGAACAGCGCGACCTGCTGCGCTCGCTGGTGCAAAAAATCCACAACCTTAACCAGAGCAACCAGTTCCTGTTGAACTACTCGCTCAAGTTCATAGAGAAGACAATGGAAATCCTGCTCAACGGCAGCGACAGAGCGTCGATGTACAAAAAAGACGGCAAATTAGGGAAGAGTTTACGCCGGAAGCGCATTCTGGATCAAAGCGTCTAGCGATAGAGAAAGAGCAAATTGGAAGGCAGAGACTCAATAATGCCGAAGATTCGGCGTTTAGGCACGCGGAGTGATGGAGTATTGGATTGCTGGATTGTTGAAAAGCAAGCCGCATCTTTCATTAATCCATTGATCCATTAATCCAGGAAATTCATTAGATGGCAAATCATATTCAGGTAGATAAATCCCATGTCTGATTTACTGCGAGCTCTTGACATCGCGCGGCGTGCATTACATGCCCAGCAAAGCGTGCTCAATACCACGAGCAATAACATCGCCAACGCCAACACCGAAGGCTATTCCCGCCAGCGCGTCAATTTATCGACCAGTTCTCCCCAATGGTCACCGTATGGTCTTATCGGCACCGGCGTGAACGTTGACAGCATCGAGCGCATCCGCGATGTTTTTGTCGATCGCCAGATCATCAACGAGCGCCAATCATTCAAACAGTATGAATTTAAAAGCGATGCCCTGCAATTCATCGAAGAGATTTTCAACGAACCATCGGACATGGGCTTGAGCCAGATGCTGAAGGAGTTTTTTGCGGCCTTTCATGATTTAGCCAACGACCCGGATAGCACCGCCGCCCGCACCGTCGTTCGTGAACGGGCGATGATGCTTTCGAGCGGCTTCAAAAGGCTGGACCGGCAACTGAACGATTACCGTACCCATCTCAACTATGAGCTGCAATCGCAAGTTGATGAAGTCAACCGCATTGCGGGAGAGATTGCGCATCTGAACGAGAAAATTGTGCAGTCGGAAGTCAACGGCCTCGAAACACCGACGTTGCGCGACTCGCGCGATCGGTTGGTCGATCAGCTGTCCGGACTGGTGAACATCCAGAGCAATGAAAATGAATTCGGCGCAGTCAGCGTGTCGGTTGGTGGGCGTTTTTTGGTGGTGGAAACCTCGGCGATGAAATTATCGACCAACGTTTCGTCGTTGAATGGTCCCGGCCCGCAAGTCGTATGGGAACAGGATGGCGAAGCTGCCAACATCACCAACGGGCAGATGAAGGGGATTCTCGATATCCGCGACAACAACATTACAAGTTATCTCGATCAAGTAAATCAATTCGCGGTCAGCCTGGCGGATTCGGTCAATAACCTGCATCGCAGTGGCTACAACCTGAATGGCGACACCAATGTGGACTTCTTCAAATCGGGCATCACCGGCGCAGCGGATTTTGATCTCAGCGCCGATGTTCAAGGCGATGTTAAGCTGATTGCCACCGCTGATGCCACCGGCGAGCCGGGAAACAATGGCATCGCTCTCGCCATCGCAGGACTCGAAGACGCGGCGGTGATGGAGGACGGCCAACGCTCCTTTGACGACTTTTACAGCTCATTGATTTCGACGCTGGGCGCGCACACTCAGGAAGCAGCGTTCTTAAAGGACAGCTTCGAACTTACAGTTAATAAATTGGAATTCACCCGCGAGTCCATTTCCGGAGTATCGCTGGATGAAGAAATGACCAATCTCATCGAGGCGCAACAGGCGTACACCGCGGCCGCCCGGCTGGTTACTACCATCGATGAAATGATGCAAACAGTATTGGATATGGTGTGATTATGCGTGTAACCAACAAAATGATATCCCAAAACCTTCTGCACACCATCAGCAAAAATCGTGAGCTGGCGGCGGAGCTGCAGCAGGATATTGCTTCAACAAAAAAACTACGGCGCCCTTCGGACGATCCGTCGGGCGTGTTGCAATTGGAGCGCTTCAAGACTTTGCAGGCGCGCAATGAACAATACTTGAGAAATGTCAGCCACATCGGCGGATTTCTCGAGCAATCGGCGTCCGCCCTCGATGCCATCGGCAACACCCTGGACCAGGCCCGCCAAACGGCCTTACAGGGCGGGTCGGATACCCTTTCCAGCGATGCCCGCTCAGGACTGGCCGCCAACATCGACAAGTTGATGGACACGATGGTGGATCTCGCCAACAGCAAGTTTAAGGACAAATTCATTTTTGGCGGAACCAGAAACACGACCGCACCTTTTTCCCGAGCCGGCGATGTGGTGAGCTACGCCGGCAACGACAACGATCTGCGCGGGAAAATTGGCGTTGAGTCCGAACTGGTTTACAACAAAAGCGGGGTCGATGTTTTCAAGGCTGCGGGCGGCGTGGATATTTTTGCGGCCCTGGCTGACTTGAAGGCCGGACTCGAGGCCAATGACACCAACGCCATTCGCACCGCCGGCGCTGCCCTGGACAACGCGCAACGCCAGATCATAAATTTATCCGCGGAAACGGGTGTGCTGCAAAACCGCATGACGTTGACCGAGCAGACCCTCGAAAATGAAAATGTCAATCTATCTGCTTTTATATCAAAAATTCAGGACACGGACTTGGCCGAGGCGATTGTGAACTATCAGACTCTCGAGACTGCCATCACCGCCGGGCTTCGCACCACCGCCGATGTCATTCAAACCAGTTTAGTCGATTTCATCACATAAATCAGGAGATGGACGATGTCAAGGAACGATATCACAACCGAAGTATTTTTGCTTGAAGGCACCCGCCATCTGCAGAACGGTGAGTTTCAACAGGCGCGGGAAAGCTACGAACGTACCCTGCGGCCGGAGCCCGAAAATCTCGAGGCGCTGTATGGCCTGGGAATTATTTCTCAGTACCACGGCAAGTACGAAGACGCCCGCACATTTTTTGAACGCGCGATCGCCGTTCACGAAATGAGCGCGCCGCTCTTGAACAGTCATGGTGTGGTCGCAGCTCGTCTCGGCGATACCTCATCCGCGCGGCAATCGTTTCAGAAAGCCCTCACTTGCGATCCCCATTTTTTGGAGGCCCGTAAGAATCTGGCGGACCTGTTTATCGAGACCGGCGACTACAAGAATGGCATTCAGGAATATAAAGAAATTTTGAAAAACCATCCCGACGATGTTGAGACCCTTCTGACGGTTGCGAATCTTTATGCTGAGATTAACGATCAGCCGTCCGCCCGGTTCATCTTTGAAAAAATCCTGGAACTGGATCCCGGCAACGCTTTGGCAAAAGCCAAACTGTCGTAGTATTAACCTGAAACCTTCGAGTAGGTCATGGCTTCTCACAACAACGGTTTAGTGCATCAAAAGAACGAGATCATCCGACTGTTCAAAAGCAATCAGGTGGAGGAATCCTACAGCAAGCTGCTTGATTTACTCGAGAAGCATGGCGAGGACGCCGAGCTCTATTATCTGCAAGGGATGATGCACGGCTCGCGTCTACGCTACGCCGAGGCTTTGAAGAGCTTTGCGCATGCCCTGGAGTTGAAACCGAATGACGGCGAGGTCTATTTCGAATTGGGCCTCATCGAGTTGAACCTGTGTCGCTTCAATAAAGCCGCAGGGTACTTGCGTAAAGCGAAGTCGTTGAAATGCCGGGTGGCCGAAAGCGAATCTTATTTTAAGAAAATAAACCAGCAGGCCCGGCCGCAAGATGCCA
>DASWHH010000583.1:0-3413 GCA_036398295.1 bacterium | reverse complement strand
GTCCGCCTACCAGTTTTTCACGATCCCAATCCGGGCCAAAACACTGCATGAATCCTTCTTTGCCTTCGAATATTTCTTCCGTGCCGGAGTACCCTTCTTGGGCCATGAGCGCGGCCATCACGCCACTCTGTGCGGCCAAAGGATCGACGGTGTTTTTCATCATTGTGAGTTTGCCCGCGGTGACGGCGCCCGGCGTAAAGTTGTGGCATCCCGAAATCCCAATGGCGTTGACCATTTGGTCCTCAGTCAAACCGAGCAAATATCCGGCTACTATCGGCGACACAAATTGCGTGAGCGAGGCATGATGCCACTTGCGCTCGCGAATGCCGGGCACGGCGAACTCACACAGCCGACACTCGAATTCATAGGCCAGCACAATGGCAGTGATTACGTCTTTCGCGCTCTTCCCTTCTCGTTCACCCATCGCCAGCGCCGCCGGAATAATGTCGCTAGGATGACTCGGGTCTTGTTTCCAATAAATGTCGTTGAAGTCCAACGCGCGGATCATCAGACTATTGAGGAAGGTGGCGTTGTAGGCCGGCATTTTTTCGCCACTGGCAATGGCGGTGGCTTCGGCTTTGCCGCCCATGTCCGCGTAGATCTTGCGGATGATCTTCACATCGTGGGTACCAAAGCCTCCGTAAGCGCAACCGAGTGAATCATACAAAAAGCGCTTGACTTCGGTGATGACATTTTCGGGAAGATCTTCATACTTGAGGCTGAGAGAGAATTTGGCGATTTGTCGGGAAAGGGGGTCCATAATGGTTTTCGATTAAATGGTTAAAAGAACACTGGTATTTCACCGGCTGCAATTAAATCTGACGAACTGATTTTGTATCTGCAATTCCTTACTTGATGCTCAGTGATAGCAATCAGGTGCAAAAAACGAGTTAGAACAACGCCGGTGACGGTAATCCCAACCTTAATTTTGTGTCATCTCGTACACTATTTGTCTTCCGTCAGTCGCCGTCTCGCTTCTTCAATAGAAATTTTGGGCTCTTTTGCCCTGGCATCCAAGAAGGCGATGAACTCATCATTGTGCCTGAGGCTTTCGACTTCGGCTTCAAAATCATCGACCAGCGCTAAAATGAACTCTTCTCCATTCCGCCTGATGAGAACATTTTCCTGACTCGCCCATTCTAAAAGCTGCTCAAGTGCTATAGGTTTCTTTGAAAGCTCTATGGTCTTCATAATTTCACTTCCTTTCCACGGATAAAAAGTTTGCCGTGCTCTTTATAACCGACAGCCGTTATATCAACAACCCCTTCTTTTTCATTCACGTTGTAAAACACTCGATATTTGTCAACGCGCAACTCCCAACGGGCTAAAATATTTTCACGGAGGCTTTTGCGATTCCTTGTTTCATGATTAGGCTCATATAAAAGTTGTCGATCCATGGCATCAAAAATTAGAACCCGTTCGTGCTTCTTAAACCATCGCAGATCCCCAAGCGCACTCTCAGCAAGTTCTATCTGAAATTTCATAATAGTATTTGACTACAATTTTCTCGCCACTTCCTCCGCCACTTCTAGCGTGCTGGAATTTCCGCCCATGTCATACGTTCTCACCTTACCTTCCTTGATCACGGCGGCAATTGATTTCTCCAACCGCTCGGCCATTTTGTTTTCTTTTCCGCGAAGCGGATCGGTACCCGACAACCAGTCCAACATGAGTTTGATGGTGAGAAGCATGGCCATGGGATTGACTTGGTACTGTCCAGCGTATTTCGGCGCCGAACCGTGAGTCGGTTCGAATACCGCGTAGTTATCGCCGATGTTACCGCTGGAGGCGAATCCCAATCCACCAACGAGCTGTGCACACAGGTCGGAGATGATATCGCCGAACATGTTGGAGGCCACCAGCACGCCATAGTCATTTGGGTTTTTAATGAGCCACATGCACATGGCATCGATGTTCGTCTCCCACAACTCGATGCCCGGATATTCCTTCGCCACTTTGCGCGCCTCGCGGACGATCAGCCCGCTGGTTTCGCGCAACACATTGGGTTTCTCGACCATCGTCACGGACCTGTAGCCGTACTTTTTGGCGTATTCAAATCCCTGTCGCACAATATTGGCCGATGCTTTTTTCGTATTGAGTCGTACGCTAATGGCAATCTCATCGAGCGGTGTCTGCGCGAATCGTTGCATGGCCTTCGAATGTTTGGCCAGAACGTCGCGCACCTCCACCGGCAGCGGATGAAACTCGATGCCGCTGTACAAGTCCTCGGTGTTTTCGCGAAAGACTACCAGATCGATGTCGTCGCGATAGTTGAGCGGATTGCCGGGATACGCTTTGCAGGGGCGCAGGTTAGTGTGCAGATTGAACATCTGCCGCAGCTTGACAATCGGACTGGAATAGACAAGGCCTTTGTTTTGCAAGGCCGGATTGAGTTCTTTGGCCGCTTCCTCTTTGGGCTTGGAAGTAATAGCGCCAAACAAACAGGCGTCGGTATTTTTAAGAAGCTGAACGGTGCGGTCGGGCAGGGGATTGCCTTCGTGTTTCCAAAATTCCCAGCCGATATCGCCGGGGAGATATTCGGCATCAACTTTCAGCGCATCGAGGACGACGCGGGCGGCTTCCATGACATCGTTGCCGATGCCGTCACCGGGAAGCCAGGCGATTTTGTATTTGGGCATAAGATAGCCTCTTTTTTCTAAATTTGTTTCAAAAGGTCATTGAACTCATCTATCGTCAAATCGGCATCTCGAGTAATTCCACGCTGCGTTCCTTTGGGAAGATCTTGATTGCCATGACACGGAACAACCACAATTCTCTGGCCGTTGTCTAATATTGCGTGACTACCTTTCCATCTCTTGATCGCGAACCCAACTTTCTCCAGAACCTTGACAACATCGTTCCCCTTCGCGGGAATCATCTTGCTCATATTTCGATTTCAACAGATTCACCGACTTTTCGGTAGTCATTTATCCGAAGATTCAAAACCTCCAAATACCCTTCTATTGCCTCTTTGATTTTATGGATGGCCTCCTCTTTGGAATTACCCCAAGAATGACACCCCGGTAAGGCGGGAACGTGAACTGAAAAACGTCCATCATCTTCCTTTTCTAAAATGATTTCGTACTTCATGATTTAACTCCAAATGTTCATCGATTACCGTACCAGATCAAAATCAATAAAATCCGCGTGGTGCAAAATGATCGCCTCTGGAGAGCGCCTAAAGTGGTCGCCCTCTTTCGAATGCACGGCCACGATGTGCATCACCTCTTCCGGAATGTTGTATTTGAAACAGAGTCCCACGCCGCTAAACGGATGCCGCAAGTACTGCCCATGCTTGCTTTTGACGACCTTGCCGTCTTTTTTGTCGTACTCGTACAATTTGCCAACATCTGCCAGCAGCGCGCCGGCCACGAGATGGTCGCGATTCACGGGAGTCTTGCGATTGGCGTAGG
>DASWHH010000582.1:0-2508 GCA_036398295.1 bacterium | reverse complement strand
ATAAACCTTGGGGTCGAGTTGTTCTCACTCATCCAGTTGAACATCGAAACCATGTCACCGACTGACTGCGAGTTGTGCAAGCAGGGTGTGCCGGTCGTCAAGCCGGGGAGCCGGAAGCTCGCCAATGGTTAAAGTCCGCGTACCTGCGTCAACCTCCAACCTCGGATCAGGCTTCGACTGTCTCGCGATGGCGCTGAACCTTTATCTTAGAGTTGAAATGGGTTTCAACACTAAGACCGAAATTCAGAGCATGGGAAAAGAAGGCTCGCAAATTCCCACCACTGCTGATAACCTCATCCTGCAAGCGGCGCGAAAAATCTTTGCCAAATCAAACCAGCCCTTTCCCAATCTCCGCATCCGAATCGAAAATGAAATCCCGCTCTTTCGCGGACTGGGCAGCAGCGGCGCCGCCACGGTTGCGGGTTTACTCTGCGGCAACGTTCTTGCCAACGCCAGGGCTGGACTCGAAGAAATACTGCTTCTGGCAAACGAATTCGAAGGTCACCCGGAAAACGCCGCAGCATCGCTGCTTGGCGGTGCAACCATCAATTGCTTGTCCGAAGGGCGGATCATTGCCAAGAGGTTTCAGGTGGATGAAAATCTCGCGGCCGTGCTTTTGATCCCCGATGCCACCATCGCAACCCATGAAGCCCGAGCCGTGCTGCCGCGAACCGTCAACCACAGCGACGCGGTATTCAACCTACAGCGCAGCGCCCTGCTAGCGCATGCCTTGATCAGCCGAGATTACGATGCGCTCAAGTGTGCCATGCAAGACCGG
This sequence comes from bacterium, assembly GCA_036398295.1. Classification (GTDB taxonomy): domain Bacteria; phylum Zhuqueibacterota; class Zhuqueibacteria; order Oceanimicrobiales; family Oceanimicrobiaceae; genus DASWHH01. The sequence continues at coordinate 1,730 of DASWHH010000582.1, read as the reverse complement.
TTGCACCAACCGTTCCGAAAAAAACTAATTCCTTACTTCGATGAATTCGAAACGGTGGGCTATGACTGCGCCGCGTTAGGCGTTTGCATCAGTGGCTCCGGTTCAGCGATCCTAGGAATTTGTCTGACCGGAGAATCCACAATTCTGGCAACGGCATGGACTGATCTGCGAATGCGGCTAAAGCTTGGGGGAGAAGTCTTGACAAGGGGATTTGAAAATCGCGGCGCTGAAATCGTCGGCGCTGAATGCTGAGGCTAGCGGAAACTCGAGATCCCCAAATAAAGGATGTTGGCGTCCAGGCCGGGATTGGCATTGGCGGTGTTGGCGTTGGAGAGGTGATGCAATTTGTAGCCCAGCGTCAGGCCCCAATTTGAGCGGGCCAGAATTTGAATACCGGCGCCAAAATCAAAGGTGAAGTTGAATTTGCGTGCATCGGGGTGGGGCACTTTCTCCTCAAATGTCAAAAATCCACCGCTGGCCGCAAAAAACAGTCGGGCGTGGCGGTCTTGCAAAAAATAAATTTTGAAGCCAATAGGCGATACTCCGAATCCATAAACCGAAGAAAGCGTTCCAACGTAGAAACTTTCACGATCACTGCCTGAGACGCGGGAAGGAACAGAATCAAGTTTTGGGTTTTTGGTGACAATCGCGAGTGGAATCAAATCGACTGTGTATTCCAGCACTACTTTGCGGTTTGCGGCTATCGTGTGGCCATACTGTACGGCGGCAACAAAAAATTCCCGATCCTCAGTGACTCCAATAAAAGTCCCGGCCGGTGAATCAAACGAAATTCCGCTCCAGGCCGACCATTGATTCTTCAACCCACCCGTCGAAAATCCCGCCTGGCGTATTGGCCGCCCTGGTGAGGACGCCTCGGAACCTTTTCGAGACTCTTCGTCCGGTTGCGACCACAGCCGGCTCGATCCAAACAACACTTGAAAAAGGGTGAAACCAATTAAAAAATTTCGTGCCTTCATACCAGAAGTTATCGTTTAAAAAACAAAAATCTTGATCTGTGGCGAACGGATGATCGTCCTTGTCAGTCAAGGCGGGAGGCGTCGGTGTCCGTCAAGAAAAAACGCGATAGTTTTTTAACCCCCAGTACAACTCCTTCGAGGTGACTTTGATGATGCTGGCGATGGGAACGGCCATTAGCATTCCGAAAAGGCCCACAAGTTGCCCGCCAATCAGAATTACAATGATGACCGTCAGCGGATGCAGTTCGACGCTTTTGGAAACAATAAACGGTGAAATGAAAATATTCTCAAAAAGTTGAATACTCGCAAAGGCGACGGCCACCGCCGCGACCGGGCCAAACGCGCCGGTATCCAGCAGTGCAATAATCATCGCGGGGATCGCTCCAACCAGGGGACCGAAATACGGAATCATGTTGGCCAACCCGGCCATGGCGCCAATGAAAAAGTAGTAACGAATGTGAAGCAGGTAAAGGGCGATGATACTGAGCGCCCCGACGATCGCCGCCACCAGCAATTGGCCGCGCAAATAGCGTCCCAAACGTGCGGCCGTCTTATGTATGATGATGAGCGCCATTTCGAAATAGCGATTTGGCACCCAGCGGACCACCGCTTTCTTCATGCGCCGGCCATCCTTTAAAAAGAAGAACGCAATGAATCCCAACATCACCATATTCACCACCGCCGACAACATGCTGATCAGCAATGACAGGCTTTTCTGCAGCAGGGCGTCCAACTGCGCCTTAAGCTCGGTTT
>DASWHH010000581.1:0-3244 GCA_036398295.1 bacterium | reverse complement strand
TGATCACACGAAAGCGCCTGGTTTATCTATCACATTGTACGAGCCCAAATGAGCACTGCCAATATTACATTAACTGAAGTGGAATTGACGCGTTTCTTGTTCGCTATCGCGGCGTTGCTGATTTCCGCACATACCTTTGGGTATGTCTTCAACAGGATGAAGCTTCCGAAAGTCATCGGCGAGATTCTTGGCGGCCTGCTGCTCGGACCGACGGTCCTGGGCGCCATCGCTCCGGGGCTTTACACCTGGTTGTTCAATGCCTTTGAGTTCGAGGGGAAACTGATTTCGATAGTCTATTGGCTTGGTCTCGTGCTGCTCATGTTCGTTTCCGGTTTTGAGATTCAAATGTCCCTGGGCAAGGACGATAAAAAGACAGTGGTCGCGCTTCTGACGGGTTCGACACTGCCGTTCTTCGCGGCCTGGCTAGCCCCGCTTTTCTATGATTTTTCACCCTACCTGGGTGCAAAACAGAACATGCTGGCTCTGCAAATCGTGGTTGGCGTGGCGGTGGCGGTCACTTCGATTCCAGTAATCTCGAAGATTTTCATCGATTTGAACATCATCAACACCCGCTTTGCCAGAATCGTATTGACCACTGCAACCATTCACGACGTCATGCTGTGGGTGGCGTTGGCCGTCGCTACCGGATTGGTCAGTACCGAAAGCTTCTCGATATCGAAAATTGTTTCTACCGTGATGATTACCTTCACTTTTCTCGGCGTCGCCATCATGTTCATGCCTCGGCTCATGCTGGCACTGACGCGCTTGCGCTATAATCTGCTCATGAAATCATCGCGATCCGGTTACGTATTGAGCGTCTGCTTTTTGTTCGCCGGCGTCGCCAGTTTGTTGAATGTCAACGTGATCTTTGGGGCGTTTTTGGCCGGGGTTGTCATCGGCCTCATGCCTACGAGATTCGGCGAAGCAAAAAAGCATATCAGGGAAATCGGACTGGCGTTCTTTATTCCGATTTATTTTGCCATCGTCGGGTTGAAGCTGGATTTGATTCATCAGCTGGACCTCAAATTTTTGCTATTCTTTTTGTTTTTCACAACCGTTTTCCAAACAGCTGGCACGATGATAGCCTCGAGACTGATTAAAAAGGATTGGCTCACCAGCTTCAATTTCTCGATCGCCATGAACACTCGAGGTGGGCCGGGGATTGTGCTGGCAACCATCGCATTCGATCTCGGCATCATCAACGAAACCTTTTTTGTAACGTTGGTGCTGATTGCCATTCTCACCTCGCTCATGGCCGGCGCATGGTTTAAGTATTTGTTATTAAAAGGTTATGAGTTGTTACGATCATAGATTGGGTGAATTCATGAACTTTAAGAAGCGACGACCGCAAAGGGCAAGGAGCATAGCGCATTGCGCTTTTACGCTTTGTGCCATGCAGCTATGCTCAGTATTCTGTCTAATTTTAGGTATTACAGTATGAAGAGTCTGACGGCATACTTGCAACCGATTCGCCGCCGTATGGGTCTGCGCTTTGTGCTCGATCGCCATCCCGATCATCGCAAGTCGATCTTCCTTGCCGGAACCGGCCGCAGCGGCGGCACATGGTTGGCCGAGATCATCAATCAACGTAACGAATACCGGTTCATCTTCGAGCCATTCCACCCCAAGCGGACGCCGTGGATGAAGCCTTTCGCGGAAAGAAATTATATGCGGCCCGAGGATAACGATGCGGAGTTTCTCGCGCTCGCGCAGTCGATTGTGACGGGCCGGATCCGCCATCCCTGGACGGAGCGCTTCAACCGGCGGTTCGTCACCCGGCAGCGCCTAATTAAGGAGGATTACGCCAATCTCATGATGAAGTGGCTGAATGTCAACTTTCCGGAAATGCCACTGATCCTCCTGCTCAGGCACCCGTGCGCGGTGGCCGTCTCTTACGTGACCCACAACTATCGCGGCGCGGTCATGCCCCTTCTTGGGCAGGAGAAGCTGGTGGCGGATTTCCTCGACCCGTACGTGGATGAGATCCGGCGCGCCCGGGACACATTTGAGAGAACGGTGTTTCTTTGGTGTGTCGAGACCCTGGTTCCCCTGCGCCAGTGCCGCCCCGAAGAGGTGCATGTGGTCTTCTTCGAGAATCTCGTGCAAAACCCGGAGTCCGAGCTCGGAAAGCTGTTCTCCTATCTCGGCAAGAGTATGGACGGCCTCGATCTCGAGAAGCTGAAGATCCCCTCGCTCACCGCCAGAAAGGCAACCAGTGCGGTTTGGACAGGCGATGACCGCATCGCCAGTTGGAAAAATAAAGTGAGCGACGCGCAGCGCCGTCGGGCGCTCGAAATCATCAAGTTATTCGGCCTGGACTGCATCTACACCGACGCGCCCATGCCCCGGGTGGAAGGGGCTTTTGAGATCATGAAAAAAGGGCAGGCAGGTACTAAATTGGTTCAACCGCCGGTTGTCGAAAGATCGTGACCATTGAGAATGGTGAGTGAACCAAAACTCCAAGTATGAAAAACAGACGATTTATTGTATATGGCTCAATTTTAGCGGTCGGCGTAATTCTGGTACCCCTGAGCATTCAGCTCTTTCGCAATTTCGTTCATGTTTCCCTGGTGTATTATCCGCCGGGGAAGACGCTTTTTCTGCAAACCAGCTCGACCAAAAGCGATCCCTTTCCGCTCATACCCGATGGCCAGATCAACAACATCATTTTATTTATCGGCGACGGCATGGGATTGTCGCATCTAACAGCGGCTCGAGTACATTTATTGGGACCAGATAGCAGACTCAATATCGAACGCATGCCGGTGACCGGTTTGGTTACAACTCATGCAGTCGATGACCTGATCACCGACTCCGCCGCCGGCGCCACCGCCCTTGCTTCAGGTGTAAAAACCACCAACAAAAGCATCGGCATGGACGCCGGAGGGAAAATCTATCCCACTATTCTCGAAGCGGCTCGGGACGCCGGTTTATCCACCGGGCTGGTAACCACTACCCACATCACTGATGCGACGCCGGCCGCGTTTGCATCACATGTCCGAACCCGAGCGATGAAATCGGAGATTGCTCTGCAACTTTTGCGATCGCAGGTCAATGTGTTGTTTGGGGAAGGTGAATATTTTTATCCGAGAGCGGACCCCCGGAGTAGTAGAAAAGATGACTTGGATCCGATCAGCATCGCTCAAGAGCTGGGTTATGTGGTCGTCGACAAGAAGGAGGATTTGGGAAACGCCAATTCTGATTTCATTTTGGGACTTTTCGAAGATTTGACGACGGATAGACT
>DASWHH010000580.1:0-3583 GCA_036398295.1 bacterium | reverse complement strand
TCGCCGGAATAAATTTTGAACTTAAAATGTGCGGCCATCTGCAGATTGCGCAATTTCCTTTCTTGGATTTCCGGAAAGCCGTTTGACAAAATACCCAGTTCGTAGTTCGGTCGTAAATAGGCGAGTGTTTCGTGAGCATTCGGCAAGGCGCAGCTTTGCCGGGAATAGAATTCGAAATATTGTTTGGAGAGTAATTCCGCGTCGCCGTCATCGCGGTCGAATTCGCTCAATGACATCTGGAACCGCAGCCCTTTCAGCTCCTCACCTGAGACTTCACCGGCGGCCATTTTTTTCCACAGAACTTTGTTAACTTCGCGGTAAACCCGCACAAACATTTCCGGTTCAACGCCAGCAAACACTTCGGCATTCTCTTTGATCAGCGAAAATAGCGCATTGCGTTCGGCGCGAGTGTGATCAAACAGGGTGTTGTCGAGATCGAAAAAGATGACTTTGGTGGAGTCGAAGTTCATAGCTAGTTCAAATTAACCAAATTCATTTTACAAAACAACCAGAAAATTTCCAAGCAATTGACTAGCGCGGACAAGCCGGAACCAATAATTAGGGATCGTTCGCAACATAGAGGTTCTTTAAGCAAGTTCGCCGAGGCCCACATCGAAGGGACACGTCATGGCTCAAGGTTCTAATCAATCGCTCCAGGTCTAGGTTTTAAAGACAGGATTGCCGACCTTGGCCGCCACGATGACTTTGCTATGCCGGTCTCCTTATCGCGAGCAGGATCAAGCGGCAAGTCATTATGAACCAGAGGGCTGGAGACTGGAACCAAAAATAAATGCAAACGCCGTGATTCTGCGGGTGCTCCGCGACTCTGTGCTCAAAAAGATCCTTGTCAAAAAAACACAGATTTAACTACTGATGTACCAAAAAGCGACTGTTGCTTTTCAGCAGGAAGTTTGTTAGATTGTGTTCCAAAATTCTCATGCAGGGAGATGAAAATCCATGCCCGCCACCAAAAAAATTGCCATCATTCCCGGGGACGGTATCGGCATTGATGTCACCAGAGAAGCGATGAAAGTTCTCGAGACTGTGCAAGGCTTGCATAAGCTGCCATTGGAGGTACGTCAGTTTGATTTTGGTGCGGATCGCTACCTGCGCGATGGCACCACCATGCCGCCGGAACAAATGCAGGACTTTCGCAAAAACTATGACGCCATTTTTATCGGTGCCCTCGGCGATCCGCGGGTGCCGGACATGGCCCACGCCCGCGATATTCTGCTTGGCTTGCGATTCAAACTCGATCTCTACGTCAACTACCGTCCCGTCAAATTGTTGGACGAGAAATTGTGTCCCCTGAAAGGAAAGCGGGAAGAGGATGTTGATTTTGTGGTTTTCCGAGAGAATACCGAAGGACTTTACGTGGGCATGGGGGGAATTTTCAAAAAGGGGACCTCCGATGAAATCGCCACTCAAGAAGAGATCAACACCCGCAAAGGGGTTGAGCGCATCATTCGCTACGCCTTTGAATTTGCGCAGCAGCAGGGCCGCAATAAAGTGACCATGTCCGACAAAAGCAACGCCTTGCGCTTTGGCCATGACCTCTGGCAACGGGTGTTTGCGGAGGTCGGCGCCGAGTACCCGGGCATTGAAAAAGAACATTTTTACATTGATGCCCTGACCATGCAGATGGTCAAGCGGCCCGAACAGTTCGAGGTGATTGTTACCTGCAACATGTTCGGCGATATTGTCACCGATTTGGGTGCCCAGCTTCAGGGCGGACTGGGTTTGGCTGCGTCGGGCAACATCAACCCCCACGGCATTTCGATGTTTGAGCCAGTGCACGGCTCGGCGCCCAAGTACGCCGGAAAAAATTCGGCGAATCCGCTGGCCGCAATACTAACCATTGGTTTGATGCTGGATTATTTAGGTTTTGCGGAGATGAACGCGGCAATTGAGAGAGCGGTTGTCGATGGCATTAAGACCAACAGCACCACCAGAGATCTGGGGGGAAATCTCGGCACGAAAGAAGTGGGGGATCATATTTGCGAGCAGATCAAAAAGACGGCAAATTAGGGCCGTGGCGCGTTCTTCAACTACCCTTCATTTTATCCATTTGACGCCGCTCTTTTTTGGTTGGTCTGCCTTTATATTTTCGTCTCCCCTGCTTATCGATTTCCTGTAGGATTTCGTAAAGCTCTTTTGCCTTTTCCGAAAGCTGAGGCGCTTGTTCACTATAGAGTAGCCTGGCGTCTTTGGTTGAGACATTTTTCCGCACGATCTCCAAAACCTCGAAGGTGCGGTACTTGCTCTGGCTTTTGATCGTGACCTTGTCGCCGCTGGCGATCGTGCGAGAGGGTTTGGCTTTCTGGTCATTCACCTTCACTTTACCATCGTCGCAGGCCCGAATTGCCAGCTCGCGGGTCTTATAAATGCGGGCGATTTTCAGCCATTTGTCGAGGCGGATTTTCTTGTCGTTTTCCAATTGTTCATTCACTTGAAGACCAAAATTCTTTGCAAAATAGGTTGTTGGGCAACAATATTCAAGTTAAAAAAAGTGATGAGCCCGGGACTTGATTTTGCCGACGGAAAAGTGTATTTTTCGGCATGAGTGAAACCAGAGAAAAAGTAATCGCCACCAACCGTAAGGCGCGCCACGACTACCATGTTATCGATTCGATGGAGACGGGCATTATGCTTACTGGCACAGAGGTGAAGTCGTTGCGAGAAGGCAAAGCTAACCTGAAGGACAGCTATGCGCGAGTGCAAAACGAGGAGGTTTACTTATATAACGCACATATCAGCCCCTACGCCGAGGGCAGCTATAATAATCACGAACCGCTTCGTCAGCGCAAACTACTGCTTCATAAAAAGGAGATTCGTAAACTGATTGGCAAGGTGCAGGAAAAAGGCTTGACGATGGTACCTCTCAAGCTTTATTTCAAAAACGGGAAGGTGAAGGTAGAGTTGGCGATTGTGAAGGGTAAAAAGATGTTTGATAAGCGCCGCGATATTGATAAGCGCGAATCGGAACGAGAAATCCAACGCCACATGAAACAGAAGCAAAGGTTTTGACGAGGCATCATGGGTCAAAAGAACGTTTATGACACCCTCAAAGAACGAGGGTTCGTAAAGCAGGTTACGAATGAGTCGGCTGTAAGAGATTTGTTTGGCAATAAGCGCGTGACCGCTTACGTGGGTTTTGATCCGACTGCTGACAGTTTACACGTCGGGAATTTAATCGGATTGATGGCTTTGGCACACCTGCAACGTGCGGGTCACCGCCCGATTGCGATTATTGGTGATGGAACGGGGATGATTGGCGACCCCAGCGGGAAGACCGAGATGCGCAAGTTGCTCACCAAAGAGGCCATTCTCGAAAATGCCAACAAAATAAAAGCTCAGATCGGAAGATACTTCAAGTTAGATGGGCAAGCCGGTCTGGCGGTACATAACGCTGATTGGTTGCTAGATTTGAACTATATCGACATGCTGCGTGATATCGGGCGACATTTTAGCGTGAATCGAATGCTAGCGGCGGAGGCCTATAAAGCGCGCCTCGAAACCGGGTTGTCTTTCATTGAATTCAATTACCAGATTCTTCAAGCCTACGATTTTTTGATGCTCTACA
>DASWHH010000579.1:0-1692 GCA_036398295.1 bacterium | reverse complement strand
GGCAGTTTTGAGCTTAAAGGCTACACGTTGGGCAAATTCATGAATTATTCAGGTTAGAAACGCAGAACCAACACTTTGAACTTTGATATTTGCATTTTTCAATCAGTTAACGCCCGTGTGAAAGATCGAGGTGCTCTGGAAGTGCCAGGCACTTTCAAAGTGCGTGGCACTTGAGCCAAGTCGGACAAAAACTCTGCGATGACAGGCGTGAGCTGTTCATGCTCGAGCAAGAAGGCGTCGTGGCCATAAATGGTTTTTATTTCGTGATAACGAATGTTCGCATTGGTCTGACCGAGGATGGCAACCACTTCTCTTTGTTGATAGGCGGGAAAAAGCAAGTCGGAGTCAAAACCGATTATACACGCTGCTGCTTTGATGCGCTGCACTCCGGCCTCGTAAGAGGGACAGCTATGGCCGAGGTCATGCAAGTCCATTGCTTTCGAAAAATAGAGATAGGTGTTGGCGTCGAACCAGTCGGCTAACTTTTTGCCGTGATGTTCCAAATATTCCTCGATGGCAAAACGGCCGGTCAGGCTGAGCGGCTCGTCGTCCACAAAATCACGGCCAAACCGGTCGGCAAATTCGCGCTCAGTGCGATAGGAGATGAAGCCGATGTGGCGGGCCAGCTCGATGCCGTCACGGGGAACGCCGTTGTGGTAATAATTTCCCTGCCGCCAATTCGGGTCCATCATGATGGCTTTACGCTGGGCTTTGCGGTAGGCGATGGACTGCGGATAGGCGCGACCGGGCGTCGCCATCGCGATGATCGAATCGACGACCTCTGGAAATTGTGCGGCCCATTCGAACGCTTGCATCCCACCCATGGAGCCGCCGGAAATCGTCCGCAGCCGGCGCACGCCGATTTGATCGAGAAGTTGGCGTTGAGCGCGCACCATATCGCGAATCGTCACCATGGGAAAGCTAAGGGCATAGCGCTCGCCGGTGTGCGGATGGATCGATGAAGGTCCGGAGGAACCCGAACAGCCCCCCAGGGCATTGGAACAGATGACGAAATATTTCTGGGTGTCGAACGCCTTTCCCGGCCCGATCAGAACATCCCACCAGCCGCCGCCATCCCCGCTATTGCCGGCATGACTGGTGCCGGAGAGCGCATGACAGATGAGAATGGCGTTGTCGCCGCGGCTGTTCAACCTTCCCCACGTTTCGTAACACACCTGCACCTTTTCGATTTGGCGGCCGCATTCAAACCGAAAGTCATTGAGCGTAACATACTTTTTTTGACCTTTCCTGATCTCTGCCATTTTCATTTTTCCTTATGTTAGCGTTAATTCGGGTCCCTTTGTCAAAAAAAAGCCCCTGCTTTGAGAGGAAGGGGCTGTCAATTTCTGACTGCACTTATCTCTCAAAAGAATTTCTTCTTTTGCAAGAATTGGCACCTTCTCCCGTACGCCGGGAGGGTTGTCAAGGCTTCATCGGGCTCGTCCCTCGGCCTTTCTTGATAAGCGAGACTGTATGTTCTAAATTAAGATTTTGGGTTTCTGTCAATCCTCCAAAAATTTATTTGTGGTTTGTACATTGTGATTTGAGGTTTTGCGCTTTGCTCATACCAAAACAAAAGACCCTTTCTCGAGAGAAAGGGTCTTAAATTTTATTTTAAGCTTATCTCTCAAAGAAAATCATCTTTGCAAGAATTAGCACCTTTTTCCCGACTGCATCGGGCGGTTGCTCAGG
>DASWHH010000578.1:0-6497 GCA_036398295.1 bacterium | reverse complement strand
GAACCGTCGTTGATTTTGGAGAGCATCGAGAGGGTGGGATACTATGCCTGGGGCGACCAACACATCCTGGCGATTTTCATCGTTGGCAATCCACCGACATTGCATATCGGTGACACCCGAACTGGAAAGAGTGAAATGATCACCGAAAACATCGGCCGCTCACTTCACAAAGATCCCTATGAGTCGGCTTTCAGTTTTGTCCACAAAGTGTCGGATTCGGAATGGTGGATCAAACGAATTGACATCAGCAGCCGTGAAATTACACCGCTCATCCAAACCCTGACTGGCAGCGAAGATTACGCCTGGTCGCCGGACAGCTCACTCTTTATGGCGCAAGGTTCGACGCTTCATCGATGCAATCCAAAAAGCGACTCACAGTGGTTGGTAATAGCAAATTTTGCAGATGCCGGAATCAAGCAGATAACTCGAATCGCAGTGACTCCGAACGGAAAGCGTCTGGCGTTTGTTTCGGTAGAATGATCGAATTGTTTTCTTAGAGAATGGAGGTGAATCATGCCGTTCTGTCCGCATTGTAAAGATGAATATGTCGCAGGCATCAAGCTTTGCGTCGAGTGTCAGCTGGAATTGGTGGATCAATTGCCGGAGGAAGTTCATCCAAATATAAAGTGGGCGCCGCTGCATCCCCTGCCTGGTCCGGTTTATGGGGAAATGGTGAAGGAAGCATTGGAAAGGGAAGGAATACCCTGTTTAATTCAGAAAGACTTTCTCACCTCGGCGTATGGGGCTCAGGGCACCGGCGCCGGCGGGCTGGAGACGATCTTGTTGGTGCCCGAGGATCGCGTGTCAGAAAGTGAAGCAATTCTCTCGCAGATGCTCGATCACATTTAACCCGATGCCGGCCAGACTGCTCGAAATGTGCAGCCTTATTTGGCAGAAAATGAATTGATGTAAGTCGTGCCGTGGGGCCGGATTTGCAGAATGAGAACGGAGCCCTTCCCGAAAACACCTTCCAGCTGCTTGACATAATCAGCCAGTATGGAATTGGGAAGAAAAACCTGGATGGTACCGGCAAAGCCGCCGCCATGGACCCGACAGGCACCGGCGCCATGCTTGTTGATGTAATTCTCTGTCAGCGCCAGCGCCAGGTTAATCCCCTGCTCCTGCGGCGCTTTTGTGGTATAACAATTCTGCAGCCATCTACTCGAAGAGTTTCCCGATTCCGTCACCAATTGCAGAAATCGCTGAAAGTCTCCCAGTTTCAACGCCGCGACCTGATCGACCACCCGATCATTATCCGCAAGAAAATGAAATATCCTAAGAATGGCGCGATCCCCGACGCGTGGGCGGACCGTTGGTAATTGAGCAAGCAGTTCTTCGCGTACAATTTCCCGGCCTACCTTTTTACCGAGTGCCTCGGCCACTGCTCTCATTTCCCTCGGGATGGAGGCGTAATCCTCAATCAAATCGGCGTGACTGCCGCCGGTATTGACCACCAGCAGGCTGTAGTTCTGTGCGCGGAAATCGAACTCGACTTTTTCAAAGACCGGCTGCTGTGGGTCGTTGAAATCAATGGTGACGATGCCGCCGACGGCGCAGGTGAGCTGATCCATCAGGCCACAGGGCTTGTTAAAATATTCGTTTTCGGCGAATTGGCCAATCAAAGCCAGCGTTTCCGGCGGCACACGGCCGTCGTTGTAAAGATGGTTGAAAATGCTGCCAATGAGCACCTCAATGGATGCCGAGGAGCTCAAGCCCGAACCCACGAGGACATCGCTGGTGACACAGGCGTTGAATCCACCAATTTCAAATCCGAGTTCTTTGCAACGGGCAGCGATGCCGCGAACGAGGGCGGCGGTTCCGCCTTCTTCCTGGGGTCGTGGCTTGAGATCCGCTAGTTCAACCTGAAACGCGCCTGAATATGCTTCAGAATAGATGGTAACGATCGGGTCGGCGATGGGCGCTGCGGCGGCAATGGAATCCAGATTCACACTCGCGGCCAGCACCCGACCGTGATTGTGGTCGGTATGGTTGCCGCCGATTTCCGTCCGTCCCGGAGTGCTGAAAAACTGGATATCGCCATCGGGAAACAGCCTGGAGTAGGAATTGATAATTCGCTGATAACGTTGCCGCTGCCGGTCGAGGGTCTGCGGGTTATTTTCGTAGAGATTTGAGAGAACGCTTTCAAACCGACGAGCATTCAGCATTTGGGTGATGTCAGAAATGGTGGACATTGGTTTACCAAAAAATCACATATAGCGCCAAGGTGATGACGATCACCGTGCCGCCCAACCAGGCGACCGCCGGCGCGGGGCGCATGTCATATTCTTTGCGAACCGGCAATGTAACCGGCTGAGTCAGGGGTCGGGTCAGGGTGAGCGCTACCATGACTGCGATGATGATCCCAAAAGTTATGGCCATGCGATTAAGAAAAGCGATCTCCGAATAGAAAATCGCCAGGAAGCCGTAAACAATCGGACAGAGTACGAGCGCCGCTACCCCGGCGCTGGCCGGCGCGCGTTTGATGAAAAGGCCGAATATGAATGCCGCCAGTACGCCCGGCGAGAGGAAACCCTGGAATTCCTGTATGTAGTTGAAAATGCCTTTGAATTTGGGATTCGCCAGCATCGGCGCGATGATGCATCCCATCAGAACGAAAATGCCGGTCGTCAGCCGTCCCATGGTGATTAGTGAGCGTTCGGAGGCATCCGGCTTCCAGTGCCGTTTGTAGAGATCCATTGTAAAAATGGTGGACGCCGAGTTCAGCATCGATGCCAGGGAGCTGATAACAGCGCCGGTGATGGCCGCAAAAATGAAACCCCGAAGACCGGTGGTGACGAGGTTGCGGATGAGCAAGGGATAGGCGGCATCTGTGGTGGCGCCGGCGGCCGTCAGCTGCTCGGTGTAAAGCTGGTGCGCCATGATTCCCGGAAATATGATGATGAACGGAATCAGCAGCTTCAGGAAGGCGGCGAAAATAATACCGAGCTGGCCCTGTTTGAGCGTCTTGGCTGCCAGTGTTCGTTGGGTGATATATTGGTTGAGCCCCCAGTAGTAGAAATTCGGAATCCACAGGCCGATCACCAACGCCGTCCACGGCAGAACAGAATGATCCGCAGGCAGGATCATGTGCATGCGATCGGAGTTGGCTTCGAAGAATTTTCCTACCCCACCGACCGCACCAAAGCCGATTACCATAGTGATGGCGCCGCCAAGAATCAGCGCCGAACCCTGGAATAGATCGGCCCACGCCACGGCTTTCAGACCTCCCCAGATGGTGTAAAGAGCGGCAATCGCGCCGATCATCCAAACCGCCGTCGCCATGTCGATGTCGAAAATCGTGTTGATGGTCAGGCCTCCGGAATAAATGACCGCAGCGATGGTCACACCAACATAGATGATCATCGTGTAAAAAGCCATCAGCGCGCGGGCCGTGGCGTTATAACGATATTCAAGGTACTCCGGGATGGTGAAAATCCCGCTGCTGAGAAATTTGGGCAGGAAAAAGATCGCCACAAACACCAGCACAATAGCTGCCATCCACTCGTAACTCGCCACGGCCATACCGGCGATGCCCGCGCCCTGGCCAGCCATACCCACAAAATGTTCGGTGGAGATGTTGGCCGCAATCAGTGAAAGGCCGATGAATGGCCACAGCAACCCCCGGCTGGCGAGGAAGTAATCTTCACCACTTTCCTCTCGGCGGCTCTTGTACATGCTGACGCCAACCACCACGGCAAAAAACGCCACGAACAATGTGATGTCGAGAAATGATAGCTCCATTTGCTGCTCCTTCCCTCTGGTTTAGATGACCAAAACGACAAAATTGACGTTCACGACGGGACTCAGGCGAGGCGTTCTGGAAATTTAAGAAGCTAAAGCTATTTTTCAACCAATTTCTTTTGCAGTGAGATCAAGGTGCGCTGCCGTGACGCCTCACCCAACAGCAGACACGCGGCATGAGTCAAGGACAGCGACGAGGCGCTGCCGGCCGCCATGGGGATCTTCACAAAACCATCGCAGTGCTCCCGCAATTTTCCGGACAGCCCCCGTTTCTCGCCGCCCACTGCCAGCGCCGTCGGTCCAGTGAGGTCAACTTCGTAAATTGTGCGTTTGGCGTTGGCGATGCAACCCCATAGACTAATCTTGAAGCGCTCGAGGTGTTGAACTTCCGTTGCTTCAGAGAATCGAACCAGCGGCATTCGCTCGAAGGCGCCGGACGAGGCGCGCGCCACCGCCGTTTCGTCGAAATCCCACAAATGCTTTTTCAGCAGCACCGCCTGCACACCCAACGCTTCTGCCGAGCGCAAAATGTACCCTAAGTGCTGGGCATCCTCCACGCCCTCCAACAGCAGCAATAACGGAGCGGCCGCTGTTTTCCGGAAAATATCAGCTAAATCGTCAAAGGAGTTGGGACGTTTCTGGCTGCACAGGGCCAGCACTCCGCCGTGGGTTTTGCTCTGCGCGCGGGTCTCGATTTCTTTGGCAGAAACATATTTGATGGGTATACGCTGGCGTTCGGCTTCAGAGAGAAGATCATCCAATAAGAGTCCGGATTTTGTGCTGTCCTTTATGAGAATGACATTAAATTTTCGCTGACGGCTTTGCAAGGCGGCGAGAATGGACGTGTGTCCTTCGAGTTGGACGATCATTAATGAAGTCAAGCGTCAAAGTGAAATAGTCATTCAGAACAATCTAATTTGACGAAGAATCCTTTGTCGCCTGGGTGGAATCGGCGGCATTGACATTCACGCCAGCGTCCAGCGTTAGATCATCAAACCAGGAGAGGGCGTGAACGCCAGTGTTGTCGGTGTCGACCATAATGGCGACGGCGGTGATCATCTCCGGATCCTTATCGAAAATCTTCCGGTAATCGGCAATGACGTCACGCTCTTCTGTGACCCACTTGCCTTCGTTTTCATCGCCACTTTGCAGTACAATCATGCCCACGCTTTCGGCGTAGGGACTTTGGAACGTGCTGCCGGCTTTTTCTTTCGAGGCCCATACGTAGCACAATGCCTTGGTTTTCCAACTAAGGAAATGGGGTTCGAAAACGACAAATACGCGCGCGGCATAGTCATCGCTGGTTTTGCTTTTTTCCGTGCCGTTTATTGCAAGCGTGTTGTCGATTTTCCAACGCCAGGAAATTTTGCCGCTCTTGCCGGGCTTAATTTCCAACATACGCCAGATTCCGGAGGCTGCCTTTTCGCTTTCAGCCCGCAGCACAAGATTGGTGTCCTCTGAGACCACCTTGTAAAAAGTCGGCTGGCTGGTAAGTTTTCGTTCCATCCAATATTTGTTCCAGCCCGGCTCGAAATCGCCGAGAAGTTGCCTGGGGGAGTTTTGCGCCAGCGCCGCCGCTGACAGGCTCGAAAAGAATAGCAGGCAAAAAGCAGTCTTTGAATAGTTCATTCCATCTTCTCCGTTCATTTCTGCATCATAAGTATGATTTGGAAGCCGTTTGAGATTTGGTTATTTGGATTTTGGGATTTTTTTTGGTATTTGCCCGCCGTTGCGGGATGGAATTTGCGATCTCGCCGCGCTATGGAAATAACAATGTTGCTGTCCAGTTATTTCCTCTCCTAACATATAGCGTTCGTTCATGCAGGCGATTTTCCCGACCTTGCCAAAATTCGATGCGATTGGGCATGAGCCGGAACCCCGACCAGAAGACGGGTCGCGGCACTGTTTGGCCAACAAATCTTTTCTCGAATTCCGAAAAACGAGTTTGCAGCTCCTCGCGACTCTTGAGCGGAGCGCTTTGCCGCGACGCCCACGCCCCGATCTGGCTGCCGCGCGGCCGGGTGGCGAAATAGGCATCGGCTTCCTGGTCAGAAACCTGCTGCATTTCGCCTTCAATGCGAACCTGATAGGAGATGGCGGGCCAATAAAAACACAAAGCCCCGTTAGAGTTGGCCTTGATTTCCTGGGCCTTCCGGCTTTCGAGATTGGTATAAAAAACGAAGCCGTGCTCGTCAAAGCCTTTGAGGAGAACCACACGCGCTGAAGGTCGGCCGTCGCCGGTGGAGGTTGCCAGCGTCACCGCAGCCGATTCCGGGATATCGGAAGTATAGACCTGTCGGTAGAGACTGGCAAACAGCTGTATCGGATCAGTTGCAGATTTCATTTCACTCGTTGGAAAAAAAGTGATGAAAGATAAGGATTCTGCAATCGTTTTGCAAATTTTTTTGTGGCTGTGAAAATTTGTTTTGACTTTGGCGATCAATCCGATTATTTTTGGCACTGGTCAAACAAAAATGGTTCCCGCCGTTTCAACTACACCTGAATTTCATGTAAGTGAGGAGAGGGGAAGTGGACTTATCAAAAAATCAATACGCAACCAAAAAAGATCTCGAGTCAACCAGGCACAATTTGTTGGACAGAATTGAGTCAACCAAGCAAGAGTTGATAGACAAACTTGTGTCCAAAGAAGGGCTGCAGCAAGAGGTAGCCAAGCTTGCAACGAAAGAAGAACTACAACGCGAAATAGCCAAGCTTGCGACGAAAGAAGAACTACAACGCGAAATAGCCAAGCTTGC
>DASWHH010000577.1:0-3645 GCA_036398295.1 bacterium | reverse complement strand
GGCCGCCGGCAGCGCCGGGCCAATGGCCGGCATGGAGATGCCGACGCGCTGGTTGTGTGTCCCGAGCGCCTTGTCGATGGTGAGCACGCGATAAATACGATCAGCGTTGGCGTGGATGCTTTCAAACGACAGCTCGTTTTGGATGAATAGCAAAATCAAGATGCAGGCTGCCATGCCGGCGGCCAGTCCGATGACGTTGATGGCAGAGTAGAGTTTAGAGCGCCGGACGTTTCGCAGGAAAATCTTGAAGTGATTTTTGAACATGGATTTATCCCTTTGTCAGTGAATCCGAGTACGTTTTACTAAACCTCAAAGGCTTAGTAAACGTGAGTTTGGAATTGGGTGAGTGTGTTGAGTGTAAGACGGCGGGAATTCAAAAAAAGTTGCTCGGTTTATCGGCGAGATTAATTACTTGCTTATTTTCCTCAAGATTCTATCTTTTTGCCATTATCTAAACTCCCTGAACCCAGCGAAACTGAGAAACACTCACAAGTTCGTTTGATATTTTAGATGGATTCACGCCGTTCTGCATCAAGGAGTCAAACATCATGAAGGATTTCATCAAGTACTTTCTGGTGGCATTTATTCCTTTTCTGATCTATGGATTTTACAACGGGTACGGCCAACGGGCCGCGGTAATCAAAAGCAAATTGTACCAAGACATGCGATTGGAGGCGGACGATGGCAAGTTTTATTTTCGCCATTACTGCAATGGAGCACCAACTTATGACTTCGATACGGATTCAGATACCTTTACCCGCAGCCTGGCGGCTGGCGGGAGGCTCGCCAGCACTCACTTAGAGGATGCCCCCTCAGAACGCCACCTTGAATACAAAGAACTGGTGACCGCGTTTCTCGGCGGCGGCACGGCGACCGCCCTGTTCACCTTCAAAGACTTCGAGAAAATCACCGCTCAGAAGTCGAGCATCGTGAAAATCATCGCGACACTGGTGGGAGGAGTCTCCGGCTATTTGTTGGGGAAATGGCTTGGCTCAAATTATCGAACCGACTGCGACTCACCACTGGCGCTGGCAATACTCGAGAACGACAAGGAATGGCTCAACGTCGAACAAACCTACATGCTCTTCAGCTTGTTGGGTTTGAAGTGGCGGGGCCGGCCGCTGTTGTTTGGCGAAAATTCCAAGAACATGAATCCTCTCGGAGAAGACCCGCTTTTCGAAATTAATTCCCCGCTGAAACAGGAATTTGGCTATCTCAAAGAAAAGTGCGAAAGGAAATCGGAGAATTTTTCTTCTCAGGATTTCGCCCGCCTATGTAAGCTTAAAGCCGTTTACTCGGAAATCACCAATCGTGACCTTTACAAGACATTGCTATTTCATCATGAAAGAAAGGTACTAAAGGGTGTGACGCTGCAAAAGCCCACAGGTTACTTCACTTTTAGTCAACAGCAGTGGGACTCCAGCGCGGCGGCCGCCAATTCGGCGATTGACTCTTTGTATAACCATACTTTCTAAACGTTAAGAACGAACAGGGCTAAACATGCGAACTCGAATTCCGCTGGTTTCTCTAATTATTTTTATCATCCTGCCATTGACGGCTTTCACCCAGAACGAACCGACCCTCCAGGACTCGCTTTATGTTCTCGAACACTACGAAAAGCGCGAAGTACAGATTCCCATGCGGGATGGGGTGAAACTGTTCACGTCGGTTTACCTGCCGAAGGACAAAAGGCAGCGCTGCCCGATTCTGCTAAATCGCACACCGTACTCGGTGCGCCCGTATGGCGAAGGAGTCAAACCTCAGTTAGGCCCTTCAAAATTGTTGGCGGTGGAGAAATTCATTTTCGTCTATCAGGATGTGCGCGGGTGTTACCTGTCAGAGGGCGTGTTCGAAAACATGCGCCCGCAGGTCCCAAACAAGAAAAGTAAAAAGGATATTGATGAAAGCACCGACACCTACGACACCATCGCCTGGCTGGTGAAGAACATCCCGAACAACAACGGCAAAGTGGGCATGTGGGGCATTTCCTATCCGGGATTTTATACGGCGGTCGGAATCATTGACGCCCATCCGGCGCTGGTGGCGGCCTCACCGCAAGCGCCGATCGCCGACTGGTTTTGGGACGACTTCCACCATCACGGCGCCTTCTTTCTACCGCATTCGTTCAACTTTTTTGCCTCATTTGGATTGCCGCGTCCCCAGCCGACCACCCAACGCAACGCGCGTTTCGATCACGGCACACCGGATGGCTATCGCTTCTTCCTCGAAGAAATGGGGCCGCTGAAAAACGCCGACGAAAAATATCTCAAGGGCCGGGTGGCTTTCTGGACGGACATGGTCGAACACCCGAATTACGACGCCTTCTGGCAGGCACGCAATCTCCGACCACATTTGAGGGACATCAAGCCGGCGGTGATGACGGTTGGCGGGTGGTTTGACGCCGAAGACCTGTTCGGGGCTTTGAAAATTTATCAGGAAATCGAGAAAAACAATCGGGGCGCCTTTAACATTCTGGTGATGGGGCCGTGGCGGCACGGCGGCTGGGCGCGCGATGATGGCACGACGCTCGGCAACGTGTACTTCACGGACAACCCTCCGCCCTCCTATTTTTACCAGGAAAATATCGAGTTGCCGTTCTTCATGCATTACCTCAAAGGCAAGGGGAATCTCGATCTCCCCGAAGCCTTGGTTTTCGAAACCGGCGTCAATGAGTGGCGGCGATTTGCAACCTGGCCGCCGCAGAATCTGCAGCAGAAAAATTTATACCTGGCGGGGAATAGTAAATTGGCGTTCACGCCTGAAGGCGTTACTACGAGCACCTTTGATGAATTCATCAGCGACCCGGCCAGGCCGGTGCCGTTCACCGAGGCCATCACCACCAACATGACCATCGAATACATGACCGATGACCAGCGCTTCGCCGCGCGGCGACCCGATGTGCTGGTTTATCAGTCCGAGCCACTTGCAGAAAACGTGACACTGGCCGGCCCAATTGTGGCCAACCTGTGGGTCTCGACCACCGCCGGCGACGCCGACTGGGTGGTAAAGCTCATCGACGTTTACCCGGATCATCATCGCGATTTTCGGCACAATCCGGAAAACGTCAAAATGGGCGGCTACCAGCAGATGGTGCGCAGCGAAGTGATGCGCGGCCGTTTCCGCGACAGCTATAAACAGCCGGAGCCATTCACTCCGAACGAAGCCACGAAAGTGAGTTTTGAATTGCAGGACCTACTGCATACTTTTAAGAAGGGCCACCGCATCATGGTGCAGATTCAAAGTACCTGGTTTCCGCTGGTGGATCGCAATCCGCAGAAATGGGTGGACAATATATTCAGAGCCGAGGTGGAAGATTTTGTGAAGGCGACGCATCGGGTGTATCGATCTGGCGAAAATCAATCGAATCTTCAAATCGGGATTTTGAAATAGGAAAAACGTTTACTAAACCTTCGAGGTTTAGTAAACGTTCTGACTTGCCAACCATGGCACTCAAATATCACGACAAATTCTTTGAAGGGGACTTCCATCACATTTACAATCGCGGAATTAATAAGGAGAGGATCTTCCGATCGCGACGCAATTATCTTTTTTTCTTGCGGCGTTGGGACGAGTATCTCGGTTCGTTCTTGGATGTTTATACTTATTGCCTGCTACCAACACATTATCATTTTTTCGCCAAAGTTA
>DASWHH010000576.1:0-7417 GCA_036398295.1 bacterium | reverse complement strand
CCGTTCCATGGCTGGCCCGGACAAAATAGGGTGGGTGCAGGCAACATAAATATCACCGCAATCGTTTTTTTTCAATGCCGTGGCAGCGTTGCACAGCGTTCCCGCGGTATCCACCAAATCATCGATGATCAAAATGTTGCGGTTTTTGACCGCGCCAATGATATGCATGACTTCCGATTCGTTAGCCTTCGGCCGGCGCTTATCGATGATAGCGAGCGGGGCATTCAAACGTTTGGCGTAGGCCCGTGCCAGAGTGATGCCGCCAATATCTGGTGACACCACCGTTAGTTCAGGAATATCCATTTTACGAAAGGAGTCTGTCAAAATCGTCGCCGAGTACAGGTGATCAACCGGAATATCGAAGAAACCCTGAATTTGCGGCGCGTGCAAATCCATCGTTAAAATGCGATCGGCACCGGAGGTGGTTAACAGGTTGGCAATCAACTTGGCGGTGATGGCCACCCGCGGCTGGTCTTTGCGGTCCTGTCGGGCGTAGCCAAAATATGGAATCACCGCGGTGATGCGAGCGGCGGAAGCGCGTCGGGCGGCGTCAATCATGACGAAAAGCTCGATCAAATTGACGGCCGGTGAGTTGGTGGGCTGAATGATGAACACATCGGCTCCGCGGATGTTCTGATTATATTTCACCCAAATCTCGCCGTCGCTGAAGTAGCGGATTTGTGCTTCACCAAGGGGGACAGCCAGATAGGCGGCGATCTTTTCCGCCAGTTCTTTGTTGGCAGTGCCGGAAAATATGATTGGATTGGGCTGCATTTCTCAGGTTACTTCTTCCTATATAGACGCAAAAAGACGGCAACCCTTGCGGATTCCGTCATTGTTGTTTAACTCGAATTACGGCTGGGGCGGGAGGATTCGAACCTCCGCATGCGGGGACCAAAACCCCGTGCCTTACCGCTTGGCGACGCCCCAATGGCTCATTCACTATTCGCCAAATTCACTATCCCCGCCTGGGCCTGGTTGCCCGCCGCTTTCCAGGGTTTTATTGTACTCCTGAATGATCTCTTTTTCAATGTACTGTCGGAACTCGTTGCGAATGGGGTGAGCGATGTCTCGATATGACCCATCAGGCATTTTGCGACTGGGCATACTGATGAAGAATCCACTTGTGCCCTTGATCACTTTCATGCCACGAACGACAAACACATCATCGAATGTTACATTTACGAAGGCCTTCAACTTCTCCTCGTTTCTCAAGCTGATGTTGATTTCTGTAATCTCCATGCCTCCCTCCATAGAAAGAATAGCCGTATTCTCTCATGGTTCAGAACAACGCAAGTCCATTTATTTAACTCAACTGCTCGAATCCCCACCTGATAGGTCGCGTTACAAAAACCGGATACCTCTCCTCGAAAACACTTTTTGCTGCGCTGGCGGCACCCCAATCGCCAAAAATTCCAAAGATCGATGACCCGGAACCCGAGAGGCTCGCATAAATCGCCCCCGATTCTTTCAGCCTGTTTTTGATTAGGAGTAAGTCAGGATAATTTCTAAATACCACCTGCTCGAAATCGTTTCCAAAGCCCTGATAGAATTCTACGTCATTGAAATTTCTATTTTTAAAATGCGACAATTTAATATATTTTTTCCTTATTGTCAAGTTTAAATTCAGCTGTCCATAGGCCCATTTGGTGGATATAGGGACCACCGGAAACACCACCACGATGGGGAGATCCCACTCAATATTAATTGTCCTTAATCGTTCACCTCTGCCTTCTCCCAGAGCCGCGCCGCCATCGATAAAAAAAGGCACATCCGAGCCGAGTTCCGCCGCCAGTTCCCTTAGCCTGGCAGCGGGCCAGTTCAAGTTCCACAGCTTGTTCAATCCCAAAATAACCACGGCTGCGTTGCTGCTGCCGCCTCCCAGGCCTGCGCCCGCAGGAATAGTTTTGTGCAGGGTAATATCGGCTCCCGGTTTCGTCCCGGCACGAAGCTTCAGCAGGTAAGCCGCCCGAACGCATAAGTTGGCCATACCCCCGGGCACCATGGCATCACTACAGGCAAATTCTATCTCTGCTGTTGGTGTGGCTTTTAGTTCGATCTCGTCGTGAAGGGTGATTTGCTGGAGAAGGGTCTCAATGTTATGATAACCGTCCCCCCGTTTGCCTTTGATAAACAGCGCGAGATTTATTTTAGCATAAGATGGCAGCCGTAGGGATTCCATACCAGAAATTAAAAACTCCACTCAACGTGGAGTTTATTGTTTGGCGTAGAGTTCTTTAAACTTCTCAAGTAACAAATTCTTGTTGGCTTTAGAGATTTGCCTCCCATGTATGGGAAAATTAGGGAAATCGCGTGCCAACCTCCGCAATTGCCGTACGGGCATACCTTCGAGTTCGGCAAAGGTTTTGGGCTTATTGGGCGCCCGGTCTAGATTGTCCCCGCCCTCTTCGTAAACGATGTATTCGGTGTCATCGTGTGGCCGCGGGATCACGTGTACCGAAATCAGTTCTCCCACCTTTTTTGCCGCGGCTGCTCCCGCATCGACGGCGGATTTGACCGCGCCAACTTCGCCGACCACTTTTACGGTTATCAGAGCGGCGTCGGTTTTTTCTGCGCCCAGGAGCCTGACATTGGCCGCCTTGACCATGGCATCCGCCGCCTCAATGGCCCCGACCAGACCTCGAGTCTCAATCAATCCCAGCGCTCGATCATCCATACAAGTGAAACCAAATTATGTTCAAATTTGCCCTTTTACTGCTCCAAATCTTCCCGTTTGGGTAAAATCATCTCCACTTCACTGTGCGGACGCGGGATGACGTGCACCGAAACCAGTTCGCCGACTTTCTCAGCCGCCGCTGCGCCGGCATCGGTGGCAGCTTTAACGGCGCCGACATCGCCGCGAACCATCACCGTCACATATCCCCCTCCGATTTTTTCCTTGCCAATCAGGGTCACTTTCGCAGCTTTGACCATAGCGTCGGCCGCTTCAATGGCTCCCACCAAGCCTCTGGTTTCAATCATACCTAAAGCATCTAAGCTCATAGGCCGGATCTCCTTCCATAAAAATATTGTGCTGGGATTGTTTTAGGCTTTCAAAAAGCGGTAAAAAATAGTAAATCCCGATACGATTGTCAATATATTTTTCGTAACTCACTATTTTTCTTCGATTATCAATTTCGTTGATTTTCTAAATTTTAGTGTTAATTTCTCAGCCATGGAGCGTGTTTATTTCATTTCCGATGTCCACCTCGGAGCCCACCAAGGAGAGCACGAACAGCGTAAAGTTGAGTACTTGAATTCGTTTCTCAAGGCGATTCACGGGAAGGCCGATGTTCTCTACATTGTTGGCGACCTGTTCGACTTCTGGTTCGAGTACCGCGAGGCGATTCCGAAACTGAATCTCAAGGTTCTCTTCCGCTTGCAACAATTCATGGAATCCGGCGGCAAACTGATTTACCTGGCTGGCAATCACGATTTGTGGTTGGATAGCTACCTGGACCAGGAACTTGGCATCACGGTTCTTCACCAGCCAATCACCGCAAGTCACAATTCGGTGCGCCTTTATATCGCCCACGGTGACGGCCTGGCGCGCCGCGATGGCCGGGTTCGCAGCCTGAATCGTGTTTTCAGAAGCCGGGCCAACATTTTTTTGTATCGACTTCTTCATCCGGATCTGGGTATTCCGCTCGCAAAGTATGTGGCAAACAAAAGTCGTGAACGGGGAGAAAACCCTTATGACGCCGATTATCGCGAATTTGCCCGTGCCAAACTCAGCGAAGATTTCGACGCAGTGATCCTGGCGCACACCCACAAGCCGCTCTTCGAACGCATCGATTCCAAATATTACATCAATTTGGGCGACTGGACGGAGCATTTCACTTATCTCGAAATGATCGGTGACAGTCTGAAATTGAAATCATGGTTAGACAAGACAGCCGCAGAAAAAATAAACCCGAAACTTAATCGATCGCCATCGGTTTAATTTATCGATCCGTAATAAATTCTAATCAATGAAAAGAAGGTTCAGATCAATGGAAAGCGATTTTCTAACACCCTCGCTATGGGAGCGCTTAAGAGACTTTGTACAGACCAGAAGGTGGGCGACAGCTTTAACGGCTGTGGCCGCGATAGTGGTTATCGGCATCATTTATCTCATCATCATCACCCGTGATTTGCCATCCCTGGAACAACTTGAAAACTACAAACCCAAGCTTGCGTCAAAAGTCTACTCGGCGGACATGAAAATCATCCACGAGTATTTTGAGGAAAAACGCAGCTTCATCCCGCTCGAAGAAATGCCCGACGCTCTCATCAAAGCGGTCATCGCTACCGAAGACCGCCGCTTTTACGATCACTGGGGTATGAACCTGCGACGATTTGCCCAGGCAGCTATGATCAACCTAATCAGATTTGAATTTGAGCAGGGAGCGAGTACCCTCACTCAGCAATTGGCTCGCCAACTTTATTTGACTCTCGACAAAACCATCACCCGCAAAATCAAAGAAATGATCACTGCCATTCAAGTCGAGCGTACCTATACCAAAGACGAGATTCTCGAAATGTATCTCAATCACATGAACTTCGGTCATGGCGCCTATGGCGTACAATCGGCGGCTTTGAAATATTTTGGTAAAGACGCCGGGGACTTAACCCCCGATGAGTCCGCGATGCTCGTCGGGCTGTTGCGCGCACCAGCCCGCTATACCCCGAAAAAAAACCCCGAGCGCGCGCTGGTTCGCCGCAACGTTGTGCTGGCGTCGATGTGGGAAATGAAGTTCCTGAGCGAAGAGGAATATGCTGATCAACTGGAAAAGCCCATCAGCGTGATGGATTACAACACGGCTTCCACCGCCTACGGATTGGCGCCCTACTTCACCGAATACATCCGCCTGATTTTGCAGGACAAATACGGCTACAACCTTTATACGGATGGTTTATCTATTTACACCACCCTCGATTCGCGCGCACAAGCCTGTGCCGAACGCGCCGTGCAAACCCAACTCAAAGAACTACAATTCAAAATGCACGAAGTCTACTCTCAGAAAAAAATGTTTGTGGAATTGCTGGGCGCGGAGTTTTTGAAAGACAAGCAAGTGGACAAGTTA
The DNA here is from genome assembly GCA_036398295.1 of bacterium. GTDB lineage: Bacteria > Zhuqueibacterota > Zhuqueibacteria > Oceanimicrobiales > Oceanimicrobiaceae > DASWHH01. Next base: position 2,351 of record DASWHH010000576.1, on the reverse strand, counting down.
CTGAAGAACAAAACGCTGGCTGATTCGTTGATTGACGCTAAAGCGCCGGTGCAGGCCGCGCTCATTTCCATCGACCCGCGCAACGGCCATATTCTGGCCTGGGTGGGCGGCCGCGACTTCACCGAGTCCAAATACAATCGCGTGGTGCAGGCGCGCCGGCAGCCCGGCTCCGCGTTCAAACCGTTCATTTATACCGTGGCCATCGACAATGGCTATCCCACCACCTACGAAGTTTTGAATCAACCAGTGGTGTTAATGCTGGAAAACGGCGAGCGTTGGTCGCCACAAAATTATGACCTTTCCATCGGCGGCCCGACCACTTTCCGCGAGGGGTTGCGCCGTTCACTCAACCTGGTGACCGTTCGCGTCCTGCAAAGCGTAATTCAAAATAAGAGTCTAGTGGTAGAATACGCCCGCAAGATGGGAATCAAATCACCGCTGCAGCCGGTGGACGCCCTGGCGCTGGGCGCGTCGGATGTCACGCCGATTGAAATCACCTCCGCGTTCGGAGTGTTTGCTAACGGCGGCGTCAGGGTCGAACCTATGTCGATTCTTCGAGTAGAGGATATCAACGGCAACATCATCGAACAGAATTCTCCCGTCAGTGAGGAAGTGCTGCGCAAAGAGACGGCGTACATTATGACCGACATGTTGAAGACGGTTGTGAACGCCGGCACCGGCGCGGGCGCCAGATCACGCTACCATTTCATGCGTCCCGCTGGCGGTAAAACCGGCACCACCAACGATTTCAGCGATGCCTGGTTTATCGGCTTCACACCACAGATAGTTACCGGCGTCTGGACCGGATTCGATGATTTTCGTTTGAACCTCGGTAAAGGCTCGGATGGCGCGCGCGTCGCCCTGCCCATCTGGGCGCCGTACATGAAATGCGCCCACGACACGCTCGGCTTGCCGGAAGAGGATTTCCCCATGCCAGATGGCGTGGTGCGACTGGAGGTTTGCGGCGAAAGCAAGAAATTAGCGACTGATTTTTGTCCTAATATCATGAATGAAGTATTCGAAGCGCGCTACGCTCCCAGTGAGCGCTGCGATCAGCACGGCGGCATGACGCGAGACAATCGCGATAAGCGGGATAAGAATAAAGAACGAGTGCGGTTTTAAAAGTTCCCTCCGTCGAAGGAGATTTAGGAGTAGGTTAATTTATAGCACCGTCACGGACAAGCAATTCTAAAGACATCAAGATTGTCTAATGGAACCCGACGTTTTTTGTCGGGTGAGAAATATGGCGGTTAATAGAGCGCTCTTAAGCCGCATGAGTTCCGAGCGCATTCACTGACTCTATGCCCGGTCAGATTTCTCGACTCCGCTGCGCTGCGCTCGAAATGACAATTGTGGAAAACGCTTGGGTCAACCCATTTTGTTTTCATTCACTTTCCCCCATCGGCATTCGCATTTTTCTTAACAGCTTCCAAATTCGGCAAGAACGACTTTCCCCAGCCCGCCATTTTTTCCTCCAAACGTTTTGTGCAGTCGCAATCGCAGCACGCCCAGGGCTCCGAGCCGTTTAAATCTTTGCACCGGCGGGGATTGTGCGCATTTTTGATTTTGAGGAGATCGAAGTATTCTTCCCAGTACGGGGTTTCCTCTTCGAGAGGCGTCGCGCAGAAGCAGGTTTCTACCCAACAAATAGTACCGTCTTCCAACTGACGGGCTTGCTCCATATCGTAAATATATTCATCCCCGGCGACCGAACCTTCACCCAACTTACCCGTCGCGATGGCGCGCAGCAGCGGTTCGGCTTTGCCGGATTTGATTCGTGCTTTGACGAGATAGCGCATAATTTTAGTCCAACCATGACAAATTCTGTCATGCCCGAATGCTTCAGTCGGGCATCCAGTGCGTCGGGAAAATGGATTCCCGCCGAACGCATGCGGGAATGACAATAATCGTGGTCTACCCGTTTTTTCCTTCGCTGGCGTCCACCCATCCCTGAATCAGCGGCGGCGGATCGGCTTGCGCATCAATTAGTTTAAAAGCATTTTGTAGACGATCTTTGTTTTCGGCGATGCGTTCTTTTTTATTGGCGTATGCCACCGCCAGCACGTCGCCAGCTTCGGCGCGGTCGCCGACCTTTTTGCGCAGCACAATTCCGGAAGTGTAATCCACGCCATCGCTGACGGCGCTGCGGCCGGCGCCAAGGGCCATGGAGATTTTGCCGATCTCGCGGCAGTGGATTTCGGAGACGTAACCGCTCTTCGGACTCTTTATTTCAAACCGAAATTTAGCAGCAGGGTAGGTTTCCGGTTTTTCAATCACCGCCGCATCGCCACCCTGGGCTTCGACAATCTGCAGAAATTTCGCAAAGCCGGAGCCATCGTCGATTTTTTTCT
>DASWHH010000575.1:0-3935 GCA_036398295.1 bacterium | reverse complement strand
TCATTGCCTTCCGTCAGCCAATCAGTCGTACCGAGATCGACGCTATTCGCGGGGTGCATTCGGGCGGCGTCATAAAAAACCTGCTCGAGCGCAACTTAGTCGCCATTTCCGGCCGCTCGGAGGAGGTTGGCAAGCCGCTGCTCTATGGCACCACGCCCGAATTCTTGCGTTACTTTGGCATCAACGATATTTCCGAGCTCCCCAAGCCCAAGGAAATCGAGGAGATTATGGGCAAATTGGACAGCGACCAGGAAATTTCTGCGGAAATTATCAAAGCGCTTGCCGACGAAGAGCCAGTTACCGAGGACGAAAATAATGGTACGGCTGAATAAGTACATGGCTGAGTGCGGCATCGGCGCGCGGCGCAAGTGTGACGAAATGATCTCCCAGGGTCGCGTGGCGGTCAACGGCGTCGTGCAAAAACAGCTGGGACTAAAAATCGATGAATCCGCCGACAGTGTGCATGTGGATGGACAGTTGCTGCGTCCGCTTCAGCGTCACGAATACATTATCTTAAATAAACCGAAAGGATTCGTCACCACCGTTGCTGATGAAAAATCACGGAAGACGGTTCTCGATTTAGTACCTATGCGAGTCCGACTTTTCCCGGTCGGTCGGCTGGACATCGGCACCACGGGTTTGCTCCTGTTGACAAACGATGGTGAGTTGGCCTATCAACTCACCCATCCTCGCTTTCGTGTGCAAAAGGTGTATGATGTCCGGTTAGATACAGATTTAAGCACCTATCACAAACGACAGCTGGAATCGGGTGTAGAGCTTGAAGAGGGAAAAACCGGGCGCTGCAAAATAGAGTTCCTCGATTACGGGGATCGGCGTCGAGTCCGGGTCACGCTGCACCAGGGCTGGAATCGCCAGGTACGGCGTATGTTCGAAAAAGTAGGATATGAGGTTCGCGGCCTGAGGCGAATTGGATTGGCTTCTCTCAACCTGCGAGGCTTGAAAATCGGTGCGTGGCGCAGGTTGCTGCCTTCGGAAATCGCCCGCCTCAGAAGTTTGGCTGGCGCTGGAAATTGAAAAAACCAGAGAGTGTTGGTACTGGGCGGCCGGGAAGTGGTGAGCATGGCCGGTGCCTGAAAGATTGAAAATATCAAATGTTCAGTTGTAATCAACGGCTAACCTTCTTATATTTAGAATTGAGATTCACTCTCTGCTAAGGGTCAGTCGTTGAAGCGAAACTTTGTCATAGCCATTGACGGACCCGCGGGTTCCGGGAAAAGCACGACCGCCAGGTTGGTGGCGCAGCGGCTCGGCGTCTCATATATCGATTCTGGTGCCATATATCGCGCCATCACGTTGCAATGTGTGAAAGAAAAAGTGGACATCAACAATAACGACGCGTTAATCAATCTTCTAAGACGAACGGATGTAGAGCTGAGAGCTGGCGACAACGGTAACCGCGTCTTCGTGAACGGCAAGGATGTGACTAAAGAGATTCGTTCGCCGCAGGTGACTGGTGCGGTATCGGCGGTATCGGCGTTGCCCCCGGTGCGCGCAGCCGTCACCCGGAAATTGCACCAGATCTCTGAAAACAATTCGATTGTGCTGGAAGGGCGCGACATCGGCACGGTGGTTTTTCCCAACGCCGACTTGAAAATCTACATGGAAGCCTCGATTGACGAGCGCGCGCGGCGCCGGCATCGCGAGTTGCATGATTCCGGGGTGGTTTCGAATGTCGAAAATATTAAATCTGAAATAACCAGACGCGATCAACACGATTCGCAAAGACTGCTGTCACCGTTGAGTAAAGCCCCCGATGCTATCGTTCTCAACAACACCAATATGAGCATCGAAGATGGCGTCGAGTTCATTGTGGAAAAAATGGCTGAACGTGTGAGCTGATCCTAACTTTGGCTGTTCCAAAAAATACATAAAGGAGGTACACTTTTATGCCAGATAGTTTGGAAAAAGTACAACCGGAAAACGAGATGAATGGAGGTGGTGTGGCGACCGCCAAAAAGGTTAGCACTTCAAAGGCTGCCACTCAAAAGACCTTTGGCATGGATGATGAGATAGGGTACTCGGAGGAAGAGTACAATCAATTGTCGAGCCTGTACGAACAGACCCTCTCCGAGTTTGTAGAAGGAGAGCTGGTGGTTGGCAAGGTCCTGGCAATCAACGACAAAGAGGTGGCGGTAGACATCGGGTTTAAGTCCGAAGGCGTAATCCCCCTTGACGAATTTCGTGATCCATCCGAAGTCAAAATTGGCGATGACATCGAAGTGCTGCTCGATAGCGTGGAGGACAAAGAAGGCCAACTGGTGCTTTCGAAACGCAAAGCCGATTTCATGCGCCAGTGGGAAAGCATCATGGATGCGCATCGCAACGATGAGACGGTACATGGCATCTGCATGCGGCGAATCAAGGGCGGCATCGTCGTCGATCTCAAAGGCGTTGACGCGTTTCTGCCTGGCTCGCAAATCGATGTCAAGCCCATCCGCGATTTCGACGCGCTCATCGGCAAGATGATGGATTTCAAGATTGTGAAGGTGAACATCCCGCGCAAAAATATTGTCGTTTCCCACCGCGTGCTCATCGAAGAAGGTATGAAAGAACAGCGGGCACAAATCCTCACCAACTTGGTTAAGGGTCAGATTCTCGAAGGCGGAGTTAAGAATATCACCGATTTCGGTGTGTTCATCGACCTCGGCGGAGTAGACGGCTTACTGCATATCAACGACCTTTCATGGGGACGGGTCAATCATCCCTCGGAGGTCGTTTCGCTGGATCAGAAAATCAAAGTTCAGGTACTGGATTTCAACGAAGATAAAGACCGGATTTCCCTCGGCCTGAAACAGCTGCAGCCGCATCCCTGGGAAAAAGTGAAAGACAAATACAAAGAAGGCGACGTCATTAAGGGTCGAGTGGTGAATATATCTGACTACGGCACGTTCATCGAATTGGAAAAAGGCGTCGAAGGCCTCATTCACATTTCGGAAATGTCGTGGACCCAGCACATCAAGCATCCCTCCAAGCTGGTTTCGTTGGGCGAAGTGATTGAAGCCAAAATTTTGAACATCGACCAGGAGGGCCGCAAGATTTCGCTTGGGCTGAAGCAGCTTGAGCCGGATCCCTGGACCGGCATCGAGGCCAAGTATCCCACCGGATCGCGGCAGAAAGGCGTCGTCCGCAACCTCACCAATTTTGGCGCCTTTGTTGAGCTTGAAGAGGGTGTGGATGGTTTGATTCACATCTCCGATCTCTCCTGGACCAAGAAGGTGCGCCATCCCGGCGAGGTGGTGAAAAAAGGCGAGGACGTCGAGGTCATGGTCCTCAACATTGACAAAGACAACCGCCGGATTTCCCTTGGCTACAAGCAAACCATGGACAATCCCTGGGACAAATTCGAAGATGTTTATGGCTTGCAGACCACCACCACCGGTAAAATTGTGCGCATGATCGAAAAAGGCGTGATTGTGGAATTGCCCGATATGGTGGATGGGTTCGTGCCTATTTCCCAGCTGAAAAAGGAAGGGCTGCGAAAACCGGCCGATGGCTACAAAGTCGGCGATACCATGGAACTGATGGTCATCGAATTCAACAAGGAGAATAAGAAGATCATCCTTTCAGAAAAACATGCCCATGATAAATCGTTGAAGGATAAGGCAGTGGAGCTGGCGGTGGCCGATGCCGAGGCGATTGCTGAGTTTGAAAAAGAGGTTGCGGCTACAACGGTTACCACCGCCTCGAAAAAAGAAGCTGCGCCAGCGCCCGCCAACCCCGAGCCTGAACCGGCGCAGCCGCCTTCTGCCGCGGAACCTCCCGAATCTGACGCCGGGAAAAAGGAGGAATGAAATCACGTTATCAGCTGAAACCAATTGTCGGTTCTGAACGAAGGAGAATCCATGTGGGTAATTAAGTGGTTTTTTGCGGTGCTGCTGATTCTGGTGTTTTTGGGATTTGCGCTATATAACCGC
>DASWHH010000574.1:0-2928 GCA_036398295.1 bacterium | reverse complement strand
CGTCCTTGACCGCAAAATTTTTGACTATGATCTCGTGCACATCGCCGCTCGCTATGGCGCGGAGGTTTTAACCAAAGCCTACGTGTATGACCTCATCAAACCCAATGGTGCGGTGGCCGGGGTGCGGGTTCAACACCTGGGCAGGAATTACGATATTCGGGCGAAAGTCGTGATCGGCGCCGATGGCGTGGAATCGCGCGTCGGGCGCTGGGGTGGCCTGCGCACCAACATCAAAATAAAAGACATGGAAAGCTGCCTGCAAATGACGTTGGCCAATGTCAAGGTCGATCCCCGTTACATCTATTTGTATTTTGGAGACCAGATTGCGCCGGGCGGGTATCTCTGGGTGTTTCCAAAAAATGGCGAGACCGCCAATGTTGGACTGGGCGTTTCCGGCGAGCACGCGCGTTACAAATCCGCGAAACGCTACTTGCAGGAGTTTGTCGATAAACATTTCCCCAATGCGGCGGTGCTGTACACAGTGGTGGGAGGTGTCCCATGTGCCGCCACGTTGAAGAAAATCGTCGCTGATGGCTTGATGTTAGTGGGCGATGCGGCTCATCAGGTGAACCCGATGTCCGGCGCCGGTATTGTGACCGCGATGATCTCCGGCCAAATCGCTGGACGCGTGGCCGCGCAGGCAACAAAGGAGAACGACGTTTCCGAAAAGCGCCTGGCAGATTATGCGGAGGCCTGGCACAAAGCTGAAGGCAAAAATCACGAGCGATTTTATACCATCAAAAAGGCGGTTTACAAACTAACCGACGATGATCTCAACGCCACTGCCGATGCCGTATTAAATCTCACTCCCGAAAAACGGTCGCTGATGAACATTTTTAAGTCGGCCCTGGTCCATCATCCCGCCTTGCTCATCGAAGTGGCCAGGGCTTTCATGAAAAGTTAGATTCGCATTTTTCTGCAATAGGCGCCCCTGCGTGAATTTCCGAGAAGTATTTTATGTTTCGAACCTGCTCAGCATCAGCAGAATTTTTCTCTTAATTCCGCTCTATTTTTTGCTGAAGCAGCAGACCCCGTCTGCCAACTACTGGGTGATTTTTGTTATGCTGCTCGGGGCCGCCACCGATTTCTGGGATGGCCGTCTCGCCCGGCGTTTGCAGCAGCAATCCGACCTGGGGCGCATCATCGATCCGGTGGCAGATAAAATCTGCGTGGCGGTCGCGGTGGTGCTGCTGGTTGGACTCAGGGGGCTGCCGGTATGGTATGTTGTTCTGATATTGGCTCGCGATCTGTTGATTTTAGCGGGCGGTTTATTTCTGATGCAAAAGACCAAGCAAGTCGTCGAATCCAACCGGGCGGGCAAAATAACGGTTGGTGGTTTGGCGGTCGTGATCATGACCTACACCCTCGACATCGAAGTGGTGGAACGGCCGTTCTTGTGGATCAGCGTTGGCATGGTGGCAATTTCTTCTTTGTTTTATTTGATTAAAATGGTACATTTGCTTCGTCGGGAGTAAACCCGGGGAAAGCGGTGCAGAAATATAATTTCTCAGTAGTGATTGAGAAAAACAAAGATGGCCATCTTGCTTCTTGTCCAGCTTTGACTGTGCAATGATCGATATTCAACAATCAACTCTAATGCCATCCCTTTTCGAAAAATTCAAATCAGGCCTCACCAAAACCCGCCAGGGCTTTGTGGATGAGATCGTCAAGCTGCTCAAAAATCAATACACCATCGACGAGCCGCTGCTGGAACAGATCGAGGAAATTCTCATCCGCGCCGATATCGGGGTAGACACTACTCAACACATCATTGCGGAATTGCGCCAGCGCGTTTTGCAGGAAGGCTTCCGCGAACCGCGAGAATTGTTCGACACTCTGAGAAAACAGCTGCTGACCTATGCCACTATCAACAGCGATGGTATGCCCACAAACGATTTTTTTTCTTCGAGCCAAAAGCCATATGTGATTATGGTCGTTGGCGTGAACGGCACCGGCAAAACCACCACCATCGCCAAGCTCGCTAAAGCGTTTCATGAGCGCGGCAAAAAAGTCCTGCTGGCGGCTGCCGACACCTTTCGCGCTGCGGCCTCCGAACAATTAGACATTTGGGCGCAGCGCGCCGGCGTCGATATCGTGCGCACGCAACCCGGTGGCGATCCGGCCGCCGTGGCGTTCGATGCGCTCAAAGCTGCGGTTGCCCGCCACGTCGACGTGCTGATTGTCGACACGGCCGGGCGGCTTCACACCAAAACCAATCTTATGGAGGAGTTAAAAAAAATTCAGCGCGTACTGGGCAAGGCCCTCGACAGCGCCCCCCACGAAATTCTGCTCGTGCTCGATGCTTCTACCGGACAGAACGCCCTGACCCAGGCCCGGCAATTCAAGGCGGCGGTGGCGATTACCGGTGTCGTGGTCACCAAACTGGACGGCACGGCCAAGGGCGGCATGGTGTTCGCCATTCAGAATCAACTTGAGGTACCCATTCGTTTCATCGGTTTGGGCGAAGCGATGGACGATCTTAAAAAATTTGATCCCGCAACTTTTGTTGAGGCATTATTTGAATGAAAATTAATCTGACAACTTTGGGCTGTCCCAAAAATATCGTCGATTCCGAAATCCTGCTCGGTGGTCTCAAAGGCGACGGCGTCGAGATTGTTGAAAATCCCTCCGATGCCGAGACCATCGTTCTCAACACCTGCGGCTTCATTCAGGGGGCGAAGGAAGAATCCATCGATGCCATTTTGCAGGCCGTAGCCATGAAAAAACGCGGCCAGTGCCAACGGGTATTTGTGACCGGCTGTCTTTCCCAGCGCTACCGCGATGAGTTGACGGCAGAGATTCCGGAAGTCGATGGTTTTTACGGTAACCGTGATCTCGTTAACGTGCTGCGCGATCTGTTGACTCGCCTCGACCTGCGACGCGAGCTGTTAGGGGAGCGCCATCTCACCACCCCGCGCCACTTCGCCT
>DASWHH010000573.1:0-4727 GCA_036398295.1 bacterium | reverse complement strand
AAGAAGGCGTGTGTCACGTCTATGTGCCGCACACCACTGCTGGTGTCACCATTAACGAAGGCGCCGATCCCGATGTGCCGCGCGATATGATCATGGAGCTGAACAAGATCGTGCCTTTTGAAGATGGTTACCGCCACGGCGAAGGCAACTCCGCGGCGCACATCAAAGCCAGCCTGATGGGATCGTCGGCGACGGTGCTTATTCAAAACGGCAAACTGTTGCTCGGCACCTGGCAGGCGATTTTCTTCTGCGAGTTTGATGGGCCGAGGACACGGCGGGTGCAGGTGGGAATTGGTTGAGTCGCCAAATTAACCCTGACAGGGTTTCGAACCCTGTCAGGGTTTACAGAGGACTGGCAATTATGAAACTCTCCGACCTCGGCGAATTCGGTCTCATCGACCGCATCAAAAATCTGGTTGCTTCCGACTCCAGAGGAATTCTCGTCGGCATCGATGATGACGCGGCGGCGGTGCAAATCTCGCCGGACAAGATTCTCCTCGCCACCACCGATGCCCTCATCGAAGGCGTTCACTTCGATCTAAGTTATTTCAACTTTTATCAGCTCGGATGGCGCGCCCTCGCCGCCAATCTTAGCGACATCGCCGCCATGGGCGGACAGCCGTTGTACGCGCTGGTAAGTGTTGGATTGCCAACGCATCTGGAGGTAGCAAACGCGCTCGATTTTTATCGCGGCATGAAGGCCCTCGGCGATCAATTTCAAACGGCGATCGTCGGCGGCGACACCACGCAATCGCCGGATCGCGTTTTCATTTCGATTACTGTGTTGGGTCAAGCCCAAGCTGAAAGATTACTCCGGCGTTCGGGAGCGCAAATCGGTGACGCCGTTTTCGTCACCGGCGATCTCGGCGGCTCGGTCGCGGGCTTATGTGCCCTGAAATCCCCGGATCACAAACTGAGAGCAAAATATCCAGCGGCAATTGAAAAACATCTCCTGCCGCGGCCGCGGGTGCACGAAGCACAATTTGTCGTTGAAAATTTTCCCATTCATGCGATGATTGACATCAGCGATGGGCTCGCGTCGGAGGTTCACCACATTTGCCGGCTCAGCAAAGTGGGCGCCCTGGTTTATGAAGAAAAAATTCCAATTGCTGCGGAGACCCGCGCGGTCGCGGACCATTTCAAAGAAGCGCCGCTCGAATACGCCCTTTACGGTGGCGAGGATTTTGAGTTGCTCTTCACCGCGCCGGGCGAAGCCAGCGATGAACTTCCCAAAAAGTTTTATGAAAAATTTGGATTGCCGTGCACCAACATCGGTGTCATCGAAAATCAGACAGTGCGTTTGAGGAAGTCGGATGGCGCGACCGAAGAGTTGAGCAGCCTGGGCTACGATCATTTTCGCAAGCTCAAAGCCAAACCCCGGTGAACCGAGCGACCCTTAAATGAACTCCGCCGCCAACGCGCAATTCCATCTCTTCAAAGACCGTTATGAAAAATTAGCGGGGCAAGTCTATTTCGCATCCAATCAACTGCAGGCCGTCAAAGCGGTTTCCGCAATTACTCTCGAATCAAAGATCACCAGAGTGGTTCTGACACCATTGTTCGCCGGTTTGGATGATAGGTTAAGCAAGCATTTCACGCGCTCCCGGTTGCCCGTCGTAGCTCTCGACAACACCGGCGCGATGCCCGTTCCCCATCAAATTAACGAAGCCGATTTAGGCATCACCGCCGCTGAATTCGGCATCGCTGAAACCGGCACCATTGTCGAAGTCACCACTGACGATGCGCACCGCCTGATTTCATCGCTGCCGCGGGTTCACATCGCATTCTTGAAAGCATCGCAAATCATCGATTCCATCAATGACGCCGCCCCGCTGCTGCGTTCCGTTTATCGGCGCCACCACCGGCATTGCAACATCACGTTCATTTCGGGGCCCAGCCGCACCGCAGACATAGAAATGAAACTGTTTTTGGGCGTACACGGTCCGCAGGAGTCGCATGTGATCGTATGCGACTTTTAAACCACGAATTACACGAATTTCACTAATAAAAAAATGAAATAGGAGCTGAGCTGCACATCCAAAATCTCAAACACGCAAAGAACAAACAAATACAGGAAACTATGAATTCCAAGCACCAAAAAGTGATGTCTAAGTAATTCGTGAAATTAGTGGTTTAAATATATATGCAGAATCTAAGAGGAAAAATCACGAAATCCTTGAGCGAAGTCAGCCAGCGGAACGCGCTGCTTTCTGCTGTGAAACGCGGCCGCGATGCTCGAGCGCAGGCGCTGAGTGCTGTGCCCGACTCTGAGCACTTCCGTGATCAGATCAAAAGCATCAAAGAGCGCTGCATTCAAAATCTCGAGGCATTACAGGCGCAATTCATTGAAAACGCCAAAGCGCGTGGGGCGACGGTTATTCTCGCGCGCACTGGTGAAGAGGCGTGCAATTATGTTTTGGAGCTGGCGAAAAAGAAAAATGCCAAGCTCATCAGCAAATCCAAATCACTCACTACCGAAGAAATCGAATTGAATCATCCCCTGCAGGATGTCGGGATACGTGTTGTGGAAACCGACCTCGGCGAATACATCATTCAACTCGCCGGTGAGCTGCCCTATCATCTCGTGTTTCCGGCGGTGCACAAAACCGCTGAACAGGTGGCCGAGCTTTTCAGTCGCGCCACTGGCGAAGCGGTCAGCAGCGATCTCGGTGATATCATGAAATTGATGCGCCAGACGTTGCGCCCGATTTTTCTCGACGCCGATATCGGCATCACCGGCGGCAACGTCGCCATCGCAGAAACCGGTTCGCTGCTCATCGAAACCAACGAGGGCAACGGCCGGCTGGTGAGCGCCATCCCGCCGGTGCAGGTGGCCGTGGTCGGTGTGGAAAAGATCGTCGCTACCATCGATGATGCTTTGCAGATGATCCGCGCTCATCCGATCAGCGCAACCGGCCAACCTCTCACTACCTATGTTTCCATTTTTGCCGGACGCGCTCCGCTCGGCAATCAGGAAGATCGGGAGTTTCACATTGTTTTGCTGGATAACGGCCGTCTCAGGATGCGCGACGATCCCGGGTTCCGCGAAGCGCTCCACTGCATTCGCTGCGGCGCCTGCATGAACATCTGCCCGACCTATGGCGTCCTGGGTGGACATGTGTTCGGCCACATCTATCCCGGTCCCATCGGCATTCCATGGACGGCACAGGTGCATGGTTTGGAAAACGCCGCGAAGTTTTCAGACCTGTGTATCTCGTGCGGACTCTGCAAAGAAATCTGCCCGGCCGCTATCGACATTCCGATGATGATCGCGAGAGTCAAGAACGAGATTTTGAAGACCAACAAGCAGCCGTTGGTCAACAAAGTCTTGATGGCCAGCGAGACCTTTGCGCGCATCGCCTGTGCCACTGCACCCGTTTCTAACTGGATTCTGCATTCCCGGACCGCGAAATTGCTTTCCGAAAAAATTCTTGGACTCGATCGCCGGCGTCGCGTGCCGATTTTCAAGCGACGAACTTTCAAAAAGCAGTTTGCCAAAGAGAAGAGAAATGGAAATGGCGATGCGAACAAAGTCGCGCTTTTTGTTGACTATGCGAATTATGTCGCGCCGGAATTGCTCGCCGCCGCCGCGCGTATCCTCCGTTCTGGCCAGGCGCACGTGGCCCTGCCCGACCAAAAGACCAGCGGCTATCCGTTCATCTCCTACGGCGAACTGCAGCGCGCGGCGCGTTACGCAGATTTCAATGTCCAAAACTTATTTCCGTTCGTTGAGCAGGGTTACGATATTGTAGCCATCGAGCCGACGGCGGTCTATTCGCTCAAGCAAATTTATCCAAAATTGCTGAACGATTTACCGGCCGCGCGCGCCGTGGCAAATCGAACGTTTGAATTTTTTGATTACATTCAAAAGTTGCAACAGGATGGTTACCTTTTGATTCCGCCTCAAATCACCGATGGTCGACGCTTCGGCTATCATCTCCCCTGTCATCAGCGCGGATTAAGTGCCGGCAACTCTACGTTGCGGCTACTAAAATCCCTGGGCTACGACGTGACAGTCATCGAAACCGGCACGTGCTGCGGCATGGCGGGCACGTTTGGGCTAAAAACCGGCCCGCTCGGTTATGATTTGTCAGTGACTGTTGGTGAGCCGCTTTTCCAATTGTTCAGAGACAGCGAAGTGGAGGTCATCCTCACCGAAAGCAGTGTTTGCAGCCTGCAACTCTGCGAAGGCACCGGCCTGCCAGTGCTGCATCCCTTGGAACTAATTGCCTCGTTGGCATTTTAATAAATTGATTAAGGTCATATTTATATTGACTTCCTACTCGGAGTTTTTTATAATTGTACGTCATTTTTAATATTGTTCAGGAGGAAAAATGAAACCAGGATTTAGAACGGGCCGCAGGGTTGAAAGCACGATGAAACGATTCGGACGGATAGCATGTGTGGTGATGGGAGTAACCCTGATCGCAACGTCTCAGCTATTCGCCGGCGGCGGCCCCAATGTCAACGGAGCGAAGCTCTACATCCAGCAGAACGAACTGGACAAAGCACTCGAAGTATTGAACAAAGAAATTGCCGAACGCGACGCCAACAACGAGGATGCCTGGTATCTGATGGGCTACATTTATGCCCGCCAGGGTAAGTATGATAAGATGAAAGAAGCCTTCGACAAGGCGGTGGTGCTGAAGGCGGAGTTCAAGGACAAGGGTCTTAAAATCAGCAAAGATTCGGGTACCAGCTTCCACTCCCAGTTTGGCGTGGAGATG
>DASWHH010000572.1:0-10212 GCA_036398295.1 bacterium | reverse complement strand
TTGTATAAAGCGGACAAAATGAGATGGTGGCCGTTGAGGTTGAGAAACAACACGAGCGCCAGCATCCCAAAAAAGTTGCCGATGGGAGACGACTGCGAGCCGCTCTCCGGGTCGATCAACTCCGCCACGTTCAAACCCATTTGATTGCTGATCAACCTCCCGGCAAATTGAAAGCCCTCAAACACCAGTTTGGTGTTGAACCCCAAAAACAGGCCAATGATGACTTCCTTGAACGCCAGCGGGAAAAACACCGTCATCGTCAAAACCTCGACGTTGGCGGCCGTTTTCAGTAGCGGCGTCAGCGTAACCGTCAACAGCAGCGCGAGGAAAATCTTCACTTGTTTCGGCACGGTCTGGTTGCCGAACAGAGGCGCCACGGCAATCAGCGCCGAGATGCGCGCCAGGGTCAGCAAAAAGCCGAGCAACTGTTTTTCCGAAAGACCTAATACTTCATTCAGCATATGAACCAATTACGAATTGCGAATTACGAATTACTTTTGCCGTTTGCCATCTGCCGTCTGCCGTCAATGTGCTATCACCGCCATTTGCATAAACATGTTCTTGGTAAAATCGGTCAAAATTTCCAGCATCCACGGCATCATAAACAGAATGATCACGATGACCACGGCCATCTTCGGAATGAACGACAGGGTCATTTCATGAATCTGGGTCACGGACTGGAAAATGCCCACCACCAATCCGACGACCATCCCGGCCACCAGAATCGGAGCAGAAACCAGAATCGCGGTCTTGACAAACTGCTGGCCCCAGTATAGAACAAATTCGGTTGTCATAGTTTTACCTTCAAGGCTAAATTTCCGGAGCGTCCGCCGCAACTCAAGCTTGCGCTCCGCTCTTTTATCTAACTATCTAATGAAAACCCTTCACCAGCGATTCCACCACCAAGTACCAGCCATCCACCAGCACGAACAGCAAGATTTTGAACGGCATGGAGATCATCACCGGCGGCAGCATCATCATGCCCATGGACATAAGGATCACCCCGACAATCAAATCGATCAATAGCAGCGGCAAATACACGATAAAGCCAAGCTGAAAGGCGATGCGCAATTCGCTGACGACGAACGACGGGATAAGAATATAGGTCGGCAAGTCATCGACATTTTGCGGGCGCTCGATTTTTGCCAGCTTCACAAACAGCTGGAGATCTTTTTCGCGCACCTGCTTGAGCATGAATTTTCGCAGCGGGTCGACGGCGGTTTTCATCGCTTGCTCTTGTGAGATTTTGTCCGCCAGAAACGGCTGCACGCTATTATTGTTAATCTCCACAAACACCGGCTGCATGATGAAAAAAGTCATGAACAGCGCCAGTCCGATCATAATCTGGTTAGCGGGCGTTTGCTGGGTGCCCAATGCCATGCGTAAAAAATGAAACACGATGATGATGCGGGTAAATGAGGTCATCATGATCAGAATGGCCGGCGCCAGCGACAAAACTGTGATCAAAAAAAGAATCTGAATGGCGAGCACTGAATTATCTTTGCCGGCTTCCTTAGAAAACTCCAGTGTCATTTTTGGTAGCGGCTGTGCCCCAAGATTCGTTGCTGCCAGCAAGAGTAAGATGAAAAGGCTGATGGTGAGTATTGGTGCAGGTTTCATCGAACGTATGAACATGAGTTTCATTTGGTTGAAAACCGTTCCAAAATTTTTCTAAAATTGATCTCCGGCTTGGCCGTCGGGCTGAGCAGCGCCTTGCGCAGATCGTCGTTCAGGCTTTCGAAAGGGATGTCCAGCAGTACGTTAATCTGGTTTTCGGTCACGCCTAACAGCAAAACGTGCTGAAACGCATTCACCACACACAGGTTCTTTTTGGGTCCAATGACGCTCTGGCCCAGCACTTTGATCTCCGGTCCCAGGTGCCCGAAACGTTTGTCCATAATCGTTTGTTTATAGACTTTCAAAACGAAATAAAGGACAAAGCTAAAAACCACAATCAGCCCCAGCATGGTCACAAACAGGTTCAAGAGGCTGCCGTCGGACTTCGGCAGCTCCGGCGTCGTTTGCTGGCTTTGTAACTCTGGCGGACTGACTTGAGTTACGGCTGCTAATTCGACAACAATGATGAATGTTGCACCAACCACGAAAAGGGCTATTATCCGGCTAAGGAGTCTCATTATCGTGCGCGATTTATTCTATCGGTGTTCAGCAATTTGGTAATGCGGACGCCAAAATGCTCGTCGACCACCACCACTTCACCCTCCGCCACTTTACTCTGGTTAACATAGATGTCAACCGGGTCGTCGGCGAGCTTGCTCAATTCCACGATCGAGCCTTTGCCCAGCCTCAGAATCTCGGCGAAGCGCATGTCACGGCGTCCCAGTTCCACGGTAATGTGCATGGCCACATCCATGAGCAATTCCAGGTTCTCGGTCTTGATGGGGTGTTCGATGCTGGATGGTTGGAGGTGATCGTGGGCAGGCAGACGTTCTTTTGTGGTCCCAGCTTCAGTCTTTTCAGCCACCTGGCTGGCTTTGAGGGTATCATCCATGATTTTGTATTCCTTCCTTTTTCTTGAAGTCACCCCGTGTTGCACGGGGAAGTCGCAAGCGAGCTTTATTGCATGATGTATTTTGTAAAATACAGTTTCTCAAATTTTCCGGTGGTCATTTTGTCGTTGACCTGGCTGAGTATCTGCAGCTTCAAACTATCGCGTTGGCTGACGTTCAGCAGCTCATCTGCAGTCTTGCAGTTGAGCGATGACAGGATGCCGTCGCGAATCCAGATTTCTTTGGAGGTGGCTTCGTGAATCAACTCCGGTAGCGTGGTCTCCAAGCCTATCTCCACCACCAGGTAGCGCCGCCCGAGCGATTCGGCGGGATTGATGACCAAATCCTTGATTTCAAAGAAACTGCCCACTTCAGCATGTTCTTCCTTTTTGATTTCGGGCTCTTCGCTATGTTCGCCGGGAGCCAAAAACTTGAAAACGACAAAATAGGCCGCGGCGGCCTGGGCTATAAGTATTACAGGGATCAGGATAAACTTAAGAAGCTTACCCCTGCCTTTACTTCCTTCATTCTTATCGGAAGAATTTTCACTTTCTTGATCACTCTGTGGCGCCTTGCTATCTTCTTCTGGCATATTCTCCAACTCATTTGTTAATAGTACTACTGAATGAATTCGTCAGTTTTCCACCTGACTTTAATTACCACCCGCCGGTTTTTTGCGCGATTGTCGGGAGAGTCGTTCGGCACGAGCGGCCGAAATTCACCATAGCCGGAGACGGAAAGCTTGGCAGGGTCTACACCCTGCTGGTTGATAAAGTACTTGATAACATTGAGCGCCCGGTCAAAGGACAGCTCCCAGTTGGAGGGGTAGCGTTCAGTATGAATGGGAAGGTTATCGGTGTGGCCCTCGACTTTGATCTCGTCAGAAAAGATGAATAGTGTTTTGGCCACAAACGAAAGGATGCCGTAAGACTGTGGGTAGAGCTCGGCACTCCCCAAATCGAACAATACCTCCTCTTTAATTTTTATGTGTAGCTCGTTGTCGCTCATGAAAAGATCCACTCTATCCTTGAGTCCCTGTTGTTCCAACATCTCGCGCAGCTTCTCGACATGATCCAGCACGCTCAAGGTAAAAAGGTTCTGCAAGTTGTTCTGCGATGAGGAAAATAGGGTCTGCTCGGGCTTGAGATTTTTTTGCGTGCCCATTATCCCCAGTGCGCCCTGTAGCGAGCCCATTGCCAGCTTAAATTTGTCCAGCTCGATGGTTGAGAACGACATAATGAGAACGAAGAAGCACATCAGCAGGGTCATCAAGTCGCCGTAGGTGGCCAGCCAGGCGGGCGAACTGGGAAAATCTTCCCCGGAATCCTGGTTTTTCTTTCGGCGGCGCATGTTATGCGGTCGCCGCTTTTTTGTGATTTCTGGCCGAGGGTGCAATAAACGAAAGCAATTTATTCTCGATCACTCGTGGCGAGTCCTCGGCCTGGACCGAGAGGATGCCCAACAGCACCATTTCTTTGAACCGAATTTCCTCTTCCGAGCGCTGCTTCAGCTTACCGGCCATCGGCAGGAAAAACAGGTTGGACAACAGCGAACCATAGAAGGTGGTGATCATCGCCAGCGCCATGCCCGGACCCACCGAGGACGGATCTTCCAGATTCTGCAGCATCAAAATCAAACCGATCAACGTGCCGATCATTCCGAATGCCGGAGCGTATGTGCCCATGGCGGTATAAATCTTTTGCCCAATCTTATGCCGCTCGGCCATAATCGACAGCTCGACCTCCATGATGTTGCTGAGGTCTTCCGCATCCATGCCGTTGACAACATGCTGCAGGGTGACCTTCATAAAATCTTCTTCAATCTTGTTGAGGTCGTCCTCAATTGCCAGCAGACCATTCAAACGCGCCTTTTTAGAAATTGACACAATTTGCTCGATGTGTTTTTGCGGGTTGACCGGTTCCTCGATCAGAACCTTTTTGGTAACCTTTAGCATGGCAACCACATCCTTGAATGGAAAATTGACCAGCGTGGCGGCAACGGTTCCACCAAACACGATTAGAATCGAGCCAAGGTCCAGAAAAGGCAAGACGCCGCCCCCCATCACCATCGAAATGATAATCAGGGCAAGGCCGCTAAGAACTCCAATGATCGTCCCTTTATCCATCTTCTATCCGACAAATTTTAGCCCGGGCCGTTGAACTGCCCGGGCGCTACTTACCAATTACCGGTTGAATTACCTCTTCAACTGGGTTACTTCGTTGAGGAATTGATCGGCCACCGTAATCACACGGGCGTTGGCCTGAAATGAACGCTGCGCGATGATCATCTCAGCAAATTCCTGGGCGAGATCCACGTTGGAAGCTTCCAGAGTGCCGGCAAGTATGATCGACGAAATCTCCTCGCCGGCTTTGCCGATCGCCGGTATGCCGGTGCTGCCCGAAAGCTGGTACAGGTTTTCGCCGACGTGAGTCATCCCTTCCGGGTTGTTGATCTGCGCCAACGCTATTTGCGCAATCAGCTGATTCCGGCCGTTGGAAAAGGAGCCGACCACCCGTCCTCTTTCGTCAACTCCGAACGAGGTTAGCTGCCCATTGGCCTGGCCGTCCTGGTACGGCATGATCACGGAAGATAGTCCGGCAAACTGCGTCATCGAGCTAAAGCCAGTGGCATTTTCAAAATCGAGATTGACTTGGACTTCTTCCGCACCGTTAGCGGGATCAAAAATCAACAACGACTGCCCGTTGTCATAGAGAATCGTTTCAAGGGCGCCAGTCGGGCCAAAGGTCAACGTTCCGGTTGCGCCTTCGTTGATCACTTCACTGCCGTTGAGGGTGGCTTCAAATCGCCATTCACCGTCATTCTCGGTTTTCGTGAACATCAGGTTAAGCGTATGTTTGGTGCCGAGGCTGTCGTACACTTCCACGGAAGACGACGATTTCGGAGAAAAGCCTTCGGAAGAGATCAAGAAGCCGGGCACCTCGATCGCGCCGGTGTTGCCGGCGCCAGCTGCCAGCGTAATGGTTGTGTCGCTTTCACCGGAAGTTGAGTCGGTTAAAGTGATGCGGCCGTTGTCCAGAGCGGCGGTGCCGGAAAAAGCGGCGTCGATCACCGCTAGCAAATCGCCCACCGTGGTGCCGTCATTGGCAGCGCCGTAGGTAAAAGTTGCGTTCACCGGCGTTCCGTCAAAATTGCTGCCGCCGATAATAATCGTGTCACCGTCCACCAGCGGCGTCGTCGTTTGCTCGAGATCGTTAAGCAGCGCGGTCGCGTCCGCCGGTTGACTGGTAGCAGCCACCGTGAAGGTCCGGCTGGCGGTCCAAACCTGCCGCGACGGGCGAACACTGGCGTCAAGGTTGCCGGAGATAGCCGCGTTCTCAGTCGCCTTAGCGGGAGAAATCACGTTGGCGTCGAAAAGGATATCGCCGAGGAGAGCGGTTTGGGAAAGCGCGCCGGTTTCATCGGCCATCCATCCTTGCACCGTGGCACCGTTGGTGGTTACCAAACGGCCATTGCCATCAAACAAGAAATTGCCGGCACGGGTAAACAACTGGCGGCTGCCATCATTGACGATGAAAAAGCCGTTACCTTCGATTCCCAGATCGGTCTCTTTGCCCGTAGTTTGCAGAATGCCCTGACCGAAGTTGCGCTCGATGCTGCCGGTGCGCACGCCGAGGCCGATCGACATGCCGTTTTGCGCGCCGCCCGAAAGCGATTCCTGCGAGCCGCGAATCAGTTGCCCGAGTTCTTCGGCAAAGTTGATTCGGGAGGCTTTGAAGCCCACGGTGTTTATGTTGGAAATGTTGTTACTAATCACATCCATTTTGAATTGCTGGTTTTTCAAACCAGACACACCTGAAAACAATGACCGCATCATAATGCGACCTCCTAAGGTTAGAAATTAAATCGTGTTTGTCCCTTTTATAAAATCGTCACCTATCACTCTTGACTCGTGCTGATTTCCAAAACATCGGATAGATTCACCTCCATGTCGCGCAGTATGAGGATGGCGTCGCCGTTCTGGTAACGCACGCGTTCAATCTCGCCCATAATGTAGGTCTGAGTTGGAACCGCGTTGCCGTTAACATCTTCAGCCACGACATTGAACTGGTACTTGCCCGCCGGCAGCGTCTGCCCTTGGTCGTTCTTACCATCCCACTCGAACTGCCGCATTCCGGAAGACGCCTCCTTGACGTCAATCGTCCGCACCACATTGCCATTCTGATCCCGAATCGTGATGGTGGTTTTGCTGGCAGGGACCGCGAGCTCATAATTCAGCGTGGCCGTCCCGCCCTCCGGCAAAGCCACCGTATTCCCCAGCGCTTTCACGGTTTTGCCGATGAAGGTGGTGGCCATGGTGTTGTTGATGGTGCGGTTCAGCATCAGATTCAACTCCATGGCATTTTCCAGATTCCCATTCATGTTCTGGAGCTGCTCGAGCGAGCTAAACTGCGCCAACTGCGCTGCAAATTGTTCGCCCTGCACCGGGTTGATGGGGTCCTGATGCCGCAACTGGGCAATCAGAATTTTAA
Source organism: bacterium (assembly GCA_036398295.1). Taxonomy (GTDB): domain Bacteria; phylum Zhuqueibacterota; class Zhuqueibacteria; order Oceanimicrobiales; family Oceanimicrobiaceae; genus DASWHH01. The sequence continues at coordinate 3,215 of DASWHH010000572.1, read as the reverse complement.
GAAAATCTTCCTTGCCCATGATGGCGCCACCGCCGCCGAATAACTGGGTGTTGTTTTGCGAAACCGATTGGACTGGATCCATTGTTTATCTCCTTTATTTATCGAGTGCCCGAAACTTGCTGTTTGCTGGCACTTGCACTTTCATTCTCAAATCAAAACTTCGATCGAATTATACCCGAACTGCCTTGGCTCTTTCGGGGTGCCGTTGGCCGGCTCCGAAAACGCCGACGCAGCGCCGCTATCGGCAGAACCGGAAAAGCGCCGCTGAAACCGTTGATCTTCCGGTGAAAAATCACCATGCGGCTTGTGCTCAAAACGGTGTTCACGCACGGAAACCTCCAGCTTGCCAACTGCAATGCCGTCTTTCTGCATCTGCTCCAGCAGCGGCAGCAGTTGACTCTCGATCAAACGGCCGGTTTCACTGTTATCAACCCGAATCTGCAGATCAACTTGATGATGGCGCCGAGTCGCATCCACTCGCATCATTCCCAGCTCATCCACCTCCATTTGCACCTCAATTTTTTCCCCGAGGCTGTGGCTTTGAGCCTCTGCGATCTCGATAATCCTCTCGATCATTTCCGGCATGGCGCTGCGCTGCACCTGCTGCGGCGCAATCAATTGGGTGACGCTTCCCGGGCCGGAAAACTCGAGATGTGAGAGATTCGAAAACAGGGTGGCCTGCGCAGTTTCATTTTTTAATACCGCTGCCGAGGAATCCGTGGGTGTGGAGCGGAAAAGTTCTTTGGCCGCATCCGGGGTACGCATGGCCGGTTCGTCCGAGTTAATCTCGTTACGGCGACTCGCCATTTTTTCGGCATGTTTCTGCACTCCGATCCTGCGCCACTCTGTCGTCGCATCCGGCTGAGAATCTTGTGCGCTGGTGTTTAGGTTCGATGCCGCAATCGTCACCACGCCTTCTTTCAGCAACACCGGCAGCAAGGACTTCACGTCGATCGACGATGCCGGTTGATTTTTCGTAGAAGAAACTCGCGGCTCTTTCGCCCTTCCGACAACCACGTCGATGAGTTCGCTGAGTTTTGTCATGTTGGCGCCCGGTTGTGGTTCTTCAACGTCGCCGGCGGCGGCGACAGAAATCGGTAGCGCCTTCACGGTGTCTTTATCGATACTGGTTTCCGGTCGCCAACGCATCCGCAGGGCTTGTGGGTCAGCCGTGATTTCCAACAACACCGGGCCGAAGCCTTCGCTGTCCATTCGAACTTCCAGGCCGCTGGCCAGACTTTCTGGCTCCGTGTTCAACGCGGATGCCGCTGTCTGTTCCCAAACCCGTAGGACAGTGGAGGTCGTCAATTTTTCATGCAGCGAAATTTGATGGGGTCGCGTTTCTTGACTTTTGGTCTGAGACACTTCAATCTCAATTTTGTTAGTCTTTGCGCCAAGCTGCGCCATGCGCGCCTGCAACCATTCCTTCGCCTGCTCGCTGTTAACCGTGATATTCAGGCTGAGGCTGTTTTCGACGCGCCCGGCCCTGACGCTCCATTGGCCGCGATTTTCCACGTTCAGATTGATCTCCGCAGAAACATCCGTCTGGACACGACCCAGTGCATCTATGAGTTTTTGAACGGTAGCCACCGCCTGGGATTCGCCTACCTTTGCCGGCGAATGCACCGGCTGGGTGGACGACTGACTTTTCGCCGGCGCGACCGCACCGTTGATGGAAAATATTGATTTCCGGTCAAGCCGTTTATCGATGTCGGTCGCCGTCTTGCTGCCAACCAACACCGTCAGCGACTTTTCCGGTTTTGCCGCCATTTGAAATTTCCCGGCATCCCCAAAAGAGGTCTGGAAGGATTGCAGAGCGGGTTGTACCAGTCCCACCATCAGCGTTGCTGGCAGCGTCTCCTCCCCTTTCAACGGTTTCGGCTCGGAGTTTTTGAGCTTCCCTTTGAAGACGCTCTCAAAAACTCCAAAAGGTGTCTTGAAAGCAAGCTTCTTGACCAGGCCGCTTTTCTCCGCCCTGAAAACGCTCAGAATATTTTTGGTCACGTTCGTCATCAGTTGGTTTTCTTTCCGGTTTCGCCGCCAGCGATTTGACTCAAAATCCTGCCGGAGCGCTCCGGCGGCAAGGCGTTGAAAATCTTGGTACGCTCCTTGGCCTGGGCTTTGTCATAAATTATGGTAATCACCTCATCGGGCAGATTGGCCAGCATCGGTGAAAGGACATCAGCTTTGATCGCGCCAAGGGTCTTGGCCAGCTCAGCGATTCTTTCCTCTTGCTTCAACTTTAGCAGCTTCAAGTCCGCGAGATTCGCCGATTGCTTTTTCAGGCTGTCATTTTCTTTCTTGAGCATGGCAACCTGGGCGTTGAGTTTAGCGATGGTGGCATCACGCTCCTGCACATCATTAACTCGCTCGCTCAGTTGCGAAAGCAGTCCGTCAGTGACAACCGAAAGGGAATCCACCGGACTATCGTAGGAAGAATCGGGGCCGGCGCTCCCTTCATGCGCTGGCGATCCTGCATGGGGCTGCGTCTGGGTTGGGGGGTGAATCTTGTCTTTGGCGAAGTACAACCCGGCAATCATGCCGACAAAACTTAGGAAAAATAGAGAAATCCAGAGTATCATTTTCATGGCAATCAACCAAAGTTAGGTTTTGTGAAGCTCTTTCTAATGGCCACATCATCGATGGCGGCCTGCTCCGTTTTCAAGCTGGCATCTGCAACTTCCTGTTGATGACGTGATTTCAAATTCTCCAGGGCCTTGCGGTTTTTGGTTGCCTCCAGCAGCGCCTGCCGTTTATTTTCCACGTCCTTTTTTATCGCGGCAATTTCGCGGAGCTTGTTTGAAACCGCCGTGCGCAGTGAAGTTAAATAGCCGTAATAGTGCGCAAACTGATTGACCTCGATTTTTTTGAGGGCGCCGATGGCTTGCGCAACCTGCAGCTTTTTTTCCTGCAACTGACTGAGGTTGTCTTCTGCGGTTTTCAGCTTACGCGTACTTTGCGACAGTTCCTTCTGCCGTTCCTTCTCGATGATTTCACGGACTTCTAAAACTTTTTGCAGTCGGAATTTGGCGTTCTGTCGCAAGACTCAATTCCTTCAATTCTTGAAAGGGTGGCTCGCCAGCAATTCATCCAATTGCGCCAGCGTATCATCCCAGGTAGTTTCATCCGCAACGTCCTGTTTGAGAAAATTCCGGATGGGCTCGATCATGGTGAGGGCGTAATCGATGCGCGGGTTACTGCCCTTCACGTATGCG
>DASWHH010000571.1:0-3130 GCA_036398295.1 bacterium | reverse complement strand
CTTCGTCGGCGGACTCGCATTCAACAATCTTGCAATGACCCTGGAAAGAAACCAGATCCCGACGCAGGGCCGTCAGCACCTCACGCTGGTCATCGATGCAAATGATGTTCAATTTCTCCATGCTTCAACTCGGTAATTTCACGGTGAATATGGTTTCGCCCGGTTTGCTTTTTACGGCAATCTCGCCATTGTAACTGGTGACTATGCTTTCCACAATCGTTAGTCCTAATCCCAGACCGAAATTCAATCCCTTCTCTTTAGTAGTGAAGCTGGGTTGAAAGATTTTCGGCAGGTTTTCTTTGGGGACGCCCGGGCCGTTGTCTTGGATATGAACGATGAGATGTTTGCCGTGGGTCTTGCTCTCGATTTTTATCTGTCCGTTTTGCGCGCCGGCGTTGCTGATGGCCTCTATGGCATTTTTGATGAGATTGCTCCACACCTGCACCAGATCGCCTTTGTTGGCGGCGATGGTGGGAAGCGGCGCCAGCGCCAATTTCAGCTCAATTTTCCGTAGCGGGCTGCTCAACAGCGCCAGAGCTTCCTTTATTGATTCGTTGACGTCCACTTTGGTATCGCGCAGCGCGCTTTGTGAGGCCAGCGCCTTCACCGATTTCACAACATGCGCGGCGAGCCCCGCCGCCAGGCTCATGTCATGGAGGGTTGTACCCATTTCCCAGAAATCGTAAACGGTATCTGTGATCTTATCCAGCCCAGATTTGGGCCAGGATTTTCCTGTTAAGCCGGTTTCTGCCAGTTTGCGGGCACGGTCTTCATCAAGGCCATAGCGCTTTGAATATTCCTTAGTTTGCTCTCGTACTTCGCGGGTGGAGAGTTTTCGGCCCTCTTGCAAACCAATTTGAAAATATTCGAATTCCTCCTGATGATCTTGCCCCAGATCATGGGCCAATCGGGCCTTCAGCCAGGCGGTATTTCTATCGAGTACCGCGATGGCATTGTTCAACTCGTGTGCGATGCCGGCGGCCATCTGTCCCAGCGACGCCATTTTCTCGGATTGCACCAACTTCTTCAAAGTTCGTTCTTTTTCAAAAGCAATTTCCTGTTCGCGCTGCTGACGGTTGGCCAGGTCTAAGACCACCACCGGCATAAACTGTTCGAATAATGAGTGTCCACTGGAATGAGGGGCAATGGTTTGCTGATGACTGATGAAGGCGACCTCGCTGTCTTCCTCTGCCAGCACGCTGGCCAGGCTGTGGAAGGTTTTGGAAAAAAAGCTGTACACGCCGACGAACATGTGGCGGGTTGCCTTAAAGAGCTCGTATTGCCCGCCATCCGGATTCTTGACGTAGCCGGCCAGCGTCCCTCTTAAAACCAGATAGAGACGGTCGTTGGAGCCACCCTCTTCCAACAATCGGTCGCCGCGTTTGAGCTTCAGCCGTTGGGTGGGATTTGAGAAATAGGTTTTGATCAACCAGTTCAGATTGACATTTTGGCTGGCGATGGTCATAAGAAATCCACCAGGTTGAGAATGTACATAAGCAAGTACATGCCTACCATCCCGATTCCACCGATGATCACACCCGATTTGATCAAGTCCCGGCTCGCAATGGCGCCGGTGGCGTGCGCCATGGCATTAGGCGGTGTGCTAATGGGCAGTGACATCCCCAGGGAACAGGAGAAGGTCACCGCGAGAATGATGAGTCGCGTGCCGCCCATGGCATTCAGACTGGTCAAGGTTGTTCCCAGCACCGACATGATCGGCAGCAGCAGGTTGGCGGTGGCGGTGTGCGACATGAAATTAGCCATTAGCAAGGCCAGCAGCGAGGCCATAAAAACAATCGCCAGGGGGGAGTAATTTGCAAATGGGATGTTGTCGATCAACCGTTGTGCGAGGCCGCTCTTCTCCAGTCCGGCACCCAGGGCAATACCACCAGCAACCAGCCAGAGCACGTCCCAGCTCATCTGTTTTAGATCGGAAGCGGTAATGATTTTGGTCGAAGCGAACACCGCCACCGGAATCATGCCAACCACGTAGGAGTTCATGCCGTGCCAGAAATCCGTCAACCATAAAACGACGGTGGCAATGAAGGTGACATAAACGGTGATCGATTGCCAGTTGCGGCGAAATTGTCCCCGAATATTGACGACCAGTTTAGCCGTTTGTGGGCGGTGGAAACTCAACAGCATGAGCCAACAGATCCCGAGTAGCACGATGATAAAGGGAACAGCAAAACCCATCCACGCCCCAAAGGTGATGGCACTGTCGCCGGTCAAATATTTCAGAGCCACGACGTTGGGCGGTGTGCCGATGGGCGTGCCGATACCACCAATATTGGCAGCAAAAGGGACGGCCAGCACAAACGCTTTCTTGCCCTTGTCATGGGCGGGAAAAGATTGCAGTACGGGGGCGAGGATAGCCAGCATCATGGCGGTGGTGGCGGTGTTACTCATGAACATCGAAAATAGCCCGGTGATCAGCATTAGACCCAACAACACAAACTTGGGCTGGTTGCCAAACGGCCTGAGTAGCACCCGCGCCAGGTTGATGTCGAGCTGAAATTTCGTGGCGGCGGCGGCCAGAAAAAATCCACCCATAAATAACATGATGATGGGCGAAGCAAAGCTTGCCATGATTTCGCGGTAACTCACGGCAGCGCCGAAATTGGCGGCGGCGCCGGTTGGCTTGAAAAGCGCGAAGCTGGTGTCGGAAATGAGCACTAACTGTAGCATGATGATCAGCACGGAGGTGGAGAACACCGGGATTGGCTCCAGCACCCAGAAGAGCAGGGCGAAGGTAAAAATCGCGATGAGTCGGTGCTCGACAGTGGAGAGGTGCTGAAGAGGTATCCAGGCGGTTGGGATCAGCCAGACAGTCAGCGGGATGGTTATGGCGAAAAACAGTTTGAGTTTTTTGTTCATGAATTTGATTCTATTTGACGCGGCAATATGCAAAAGAATGGATTCATATTCAAGTGAAGTTGTTTACATTTTTGAATGGGAGATTTACGCATCCGCGCGTTGAAAAGATTTTTGTTGACTCTTTTTGAACCGTTGAGCAAATTTGACTATTTAATAAGGCGCAAAAAAAATTGCGACTTTGCGAAGGTTTGATGTTATAGCGACGCTTGGAAATCGTATGCCCACACAAGAGGAAGAAGTGGTCAACAAGTTC
>DASWHH010000570.1:0-6207 GCA_036398295.1 bacterium | reverse complement strand
CGAAAGGCCCGGTTCCGGCGACGGATATTTCTCCGTCAAATACGGTCATCCCATCATCATCGATCAATCGGTAGCCTAAAGTGAATTTTCCGGTCTCCCTCCAGCCCACAAAGTCGTAGTGACCGCTGAAATTTTCCTTTATATTGATTTCTACTTTCCCATCCTCCAGCCTTTTTGTAGAACGAAAAATCGGAAGAGGATGTGGGGATTGCCCATACGGAATTAGCCCATAAGTAACCGACCCTTTCAAATCAGCAAAGTCAAGTGTCAAGCCATTATCTGTACCAACTGGGTTGCCAAGTAGCTGGTTGATGGTATATTTCGGGCCGGTTGTATCTGCATAAAATCTACTTTCATTCTGTTCAAAGTAGAGGCGACCATTAGCATCGTAGTTTAAATTACTATGAGAGGCAGGGATCCGAAATTCTTGTGCAAAGGCGGAATGCGCACAAAAAATCATAGTCAGGAAGGTTGAGAGTCGTTTCATAATCATAAGGGTTGGAGTATGAGTGATTGTCTTAGTTCCCTTCTGTAGAATTATCGCTCACTCGCGGTTTTTGGGGCGCGCTGGTTTTGCCTTCTCCTGTAGATACGCATCCGCTGACAGGTGCCCGGCTCCGAGCAGCAGTAGAACACTCGAGCCCAGCAGCATCGACCAGTCCGTTCGCGCATCATGGGCCATCTTCCAAAACCCGCTTTCAAACAAGATGGGTATCTTCGTTGAGGCGATTGCCACGAGCATATCGATGATGAGTGGAATTGCGGCCAGTCGGGTGAACAAGCCAATGAGCACCAAGATACCGCACACGATTTCCACGACGCCAACGAACGGTGCGAGAATCTCCGGAGCGGGGATGCCGATCTTGATGAACCGTCCAACGCCCAGCGACTCCGGGAAAAGAAATTTCTGAATGCCCTCGGAAAGGAAAACCGCGCCGACCATCAGCCTAATCAAAATGACGGCGGATGGCGCCCGTTCAGGATTCCAAGTGAGAAATGACCGCATCTTCATTCTCCTTCTTCAGAAGAATCGGCGCCAGGCTCCCATTGCTGGTTTGGGACCGGTGGTGTTGTTGGGACAGTGATGACAATGTAGGAATGACCCGTTTCCACGTGGCAGCCGTTGCACACCCCGATGGCTTCAGTGTAGCTCGACTGAAATGCGTTCCAATCGTTATTGTGAGCCGCGATTTTCAAGGCGGCCAATTGCGTCTTTTGAAGGCGTCGGTGAGGCCAAACTTTGACGTCGTCAGAATTTCTGCTTGCATTCGGATGATCATTTCGTTATAATATCGAAATTCGATAACGGCTTTCAATATAAGAAGTCCCGCAAAACGTGCAAGCACTTTTTTAAAATGTGTGAGAAATTTAATGGATGCTCAAACCTTCAGAAACTTCTTTCTCGGCTTTATTAAGATTCACATTCTTCATCACGCCAACCAGGAACCCATCTACGGACAAGAGTTTTCAAACGAGCTGCGACGACACAGCTATGAAATCTCCTTTGGCACCCTCTACCCGATTTTTCACAAGCTGGAAAGCGACGGCCTTTTGATCTCAAAAGGGAAGACCGTAAACGGAAAGATTCGCAAATACTACTCGCTCACCAAAAAGGGAAAGCAGGTGTTAGAGGAGTCTAAATTGAAAGCCAAGGAACTGGTTGAAGAATTATTTAAGGACTAAAGGTGGTAAAAGTGACCAGACACGAAACAAATCAGCATAGGGGATTCGACTTATTGCGGTTTGCGGCCACTCGGAAACTGGTGTTCTGGCCGGGATTTCCGTAGGTGTTTCAGTTCATATTTTTGGCCGTTTTTTGTAGCATTGGTTGTCACGGATGGAAGCTTTATCCACCCGAGGGGGCGAACGCTGAGGTTTTTGCCAAAACCATTTTGGTTACTTTGCTGATCTGGGGCTATCTGCGTTCAAGCCGGACCCGGCTCGCGCCTAAAATAAAAGGGTCAGCGGATGTAGCCTAGCGATCTTAGCTTCTCAATGGTTTCCTTATCAAATTCTTGAGTAATGGTGCGAATAGACTGTCCGCGTTGGGTGTTGTCGTTCATCCACTCGATGAGCTGGCGGTTGAAGTCTGCCGCCACCTCGGGACTCGTTTTTGCCACATTGACTTTCTCGCCGGCATCAGGCGGGAGATTATAAAGTTCTTCCACTTTTTGGGTGGGCCAGAAGATGTATTTCCAGTCCAACGTGCGGATGGATTTTTTGTAATCGGGAACATCCCCCAATGCGATGCGCTCGCTGAACACCGGCAGATTCAAATCCTTGCCTGCCATGATGGAAAACAAACTGGTGCCCTGCACCATTTCTGGAATGGGCAATTCGAGGTACTCCAAAATCGTCGGCATCAAATCAATCATCGCCACCTGCTGCCGGATCGATCGTTGGTTCAAGGCGTCGCCGTCCGGGAATTTGATGATGAGCGGCACGTGAATGTGCTCATCGTACAACTCTTTGTGCAGAAAGTCACCGTGCTGCAAAAACTCCTCGCCATGATCGGCGGTAAAAATGAGCAGCGTGTTTTTGTCGAGATCATATTTCTTGAGGCGATTCAACAGTACTCCCAGCATGTGGTCGTTCATAAAGCGAATGCAACCGTCATACTGATCGATCAACCGTTGCACATCGCGCGGATCGTTTTTATCTACCACCGACCAGAACAGGTCGTGCGAGCCGGGGAACGGGTCGTCCGGTTTGTAATTGGTCTTGTAAAGCTGATGTAGACCCTGCTCCGAATCCACGATTTTGCCATCGTACTTTTCACCGAACATGGTGTTGTACGGCGGCGGGGGCAAATAGGGCGAATGTACTTTGAACGTATGCAGGAACATAAAAAACGTCGAGTCGCCTGCCTGCCCGCCAGAGGCCTTAGGCAGGCGGGCCTGCGCAGGCAGGTGATTTTGATCGAGCCACTCGAAGGCCCGGCTCCAGACTTTTTCATCGTTGTCATACTCATCGAAGCCATCGCCGAAGCCGATGAAACTCTGCACGTTGCCGCCACCGGTCACCGCCACGGTGCGATAGCCGGCGTGCTTGAGAATTTCCGGCAGGGTCAGGATACGATGGTCGAGCGAATATCCACCTTCGCTTTTGTCCCAGTTGCGGATTTTATGAACGGCGGGATAGAGTGAGGTAAACATGCTCATGTGGGACGGCGAAGTTTTCGGCGATTGGCTGAAGGCGTTTTGAAAGATCACTCCCTGCCGGGCGAGGCTGTCGATAGTGGGCGAAGTATTGCGATCGTAGCCATAAGCGCCCAAATGTTTCGGATTCAAAGTATCAATCGAAATGAGGATCACGTTGACCTTGCGCAAATTCTTCAGATGCTGCTCCGGCTCGAGCAGGCGGCCGGTACTGTCGTAATGGCGGTAAATCACCGGCAGCTGGTTCATAGCGATGATGCGCCGATTCCAGTAAAACGCGCCGGCAATGATGGCGATGGATAGAATTGAAAACACCAATCCGGCATTCTGAGCGCTGCTGCGGTTTCTACGGAAAAGCAAAACCAAAAAAGCCAAGATGGTCGTCGCGATAAATGCGCTGGCAGCAAGGGTTGCAATGGAATAGAAAATGTGCGTAGCGCTTCTCACAGAAATGCCAACAATCACCCCGCGGCTCACCAGCCCTTCGTATTCCCACTGCATCCCAATGTAGCGCATGGAATAAATGAACAAGCCAATCCAGACAACCAACCCCAGGATTTTGAGAAATATTTTTTTCATTCTGATTGCCAACCTCAAAGTTTATTCATGAATTGCTCAAAATAGTTTGTCATTTCGAACGCAGTGAGAAATCTGAGACAGTACGATTTGTCAAGTCATCTCTGACCTGGCGTTAGGCTTGATTTCATTCACATCCAGATTCCTCGCTCGGCTCGGAATGACAGTTGAAAGTAGTGCTCACTTCAAATACCCCAATGACCGCAGCCGTTCTTCCACTTCCTTGCTGTATTTTATCTCGCCTTGGCTGTCCGAGCCGATCGGACTGAAACTCTTAAGCCAACTGTTCAGTTCCTGTTCGAGTTTTTTGACGGCTTCGGGCTTGAGCTGAACCAGGTTGTTCCGTTCAAAAGCATCCGTAGCCATATCGTACATCTCGTCTTTGCCAATGGACGACCAGATATACTTTAGCGAATCGCCGTCCACATTGCTATAAATGGCGCGCAAGTCGCGATAGTAACGCTCGGGAAACAGTAACGCTTGCGCCTTCTTCTGTTCAAATAGTTCTGAAATGATTTGATGGTTCACTTGATTGAAAGGCTGCCCTTGCACTTCTTCTGGAATCGGGATGTTCAAATTCATCAACAGCTCCGGCATGATATCGATGTTCTGCACCGTGCGGTCGCTGAAGCCGGTTTTCGCCGCGCCGGGGTATTTCACCAGCAGGGGTACCCAGATCAGCTCGTTGTAAAGATCGGTATTGTGGCCAAAGGAATAGTGCTCGCCGTTCAGTTCCCCGTGATCCGAAGTTATGATGATGAAGGAATCCTCGTAGAGTCCATCGCTCTGCAACCGTGCCAGCAACTTGCCGATGTGATGATCGAGAAAGTAAAGGCGGCGCGCCAATAGCTTCACGAACATTTCCTGTTGTGCTGGCGTCACTTCCCCTTCAAAATGAACGATCTGCGACTGGTCGAACCCTGCGAAGACCTTGTCGTATTCCGACTTCTTAAAACCATACATGGAATAGAACGGCTCGGGAATGTGCTCCACGCCATCGTGGGGTTCCATGTAGTTGATGAAAAGGAAAAACGGTGAGTCCTGCGGGCGGCGATCCAGCCAATCGTACACCACACCATTAATTTCGGATGAAACAGGAATCTCGTTGACTCGCAGTTGATTGGCGCGAAAAGCCTCCGGCAGCATGCTCAGAACCTCGCCGAAGAACAGGTGAAATGCCAGCGGGCGTGAATCAAAATAGTAGTTGAAACCCTGGTCAAATCCGAAGGCCCGTGACAGTCCCGCCACGTTGGCGGCCACGCAGGCAGTGTCGTAACCGTAGCTCTGTAGAATCTCAGCGATGGTAATGTTATCGGGCGACAGCGGATTGGTGAAGCGACCGCCGGGCACGTTGCGATCGGCGCCGTGCTTCGATGGAAACATGCCCGTGAACATCGAGGCGTGGGATGGAATGGTCCAGGGCGCCGCCGAAATCGCACGATTCATCACCAGCGCGTCTTTGGCGAATACGTCGATATTGGGAGTGCGTCCAGGTTCGCCGCCGTAAATAGAGATTTGATCGCGGCGCGCCGTGTCCATGACAATCCAAATGATATTTTTTGGGCCGGGCAAACCGTTGGTGCTGGCCGGGGTTAATTCGTTAATTTGGAAACTCGCCGCGGAGGGCCGTCCGGAAACGACAAAAGCAGCGAGCGTAATCAACGCCATGACCGAATTGACGATGGCGATGGTACCAATTCGTTGGGACCGTCTAAACAGTTTGGCAAAAAGTAGACTGCTGCCGACCCCCAGGACGCCAGCGAGGCCAAAGACAACCGTTGCCAGATAGGTTTCACCGGTTTGGGTATAGAGCGGCTGCCAAACAAAAAAACGGATATTCACGGCTACCGTTGTCGCCAACGTGAGAGCCGACATTCCCAGGAATGACAGGACCTGATTCCCGACTTTGGGAAAGTGCTCTCCAAAATAGAACAGTGCCGTGGAAGCTAATAGAAATAAAATCACGTTGGCGCCCAGACTGATTGGTTCAAAAACGCCGACGCCGGGCGTGACAACCCGGTTAAGGTAGTAAGAGCCGTATAAATAGAACTGCGCAAACAAGAATCCGGTCGCAACAAAATTCGGATTCTGGGAAAATCTCTTGATAAATCCAACCCGTGACGCCAAAAGGTTCAGCAACGCCATGAGTAGCGCGCCGCCCACGAAACCAGAAATCAGGTAAAGGGCCATGAAGAAAAGGTAGGTTCGAATATCGATTTCGGCATGGACGGCGGTCATAATCAGTTCGCTGAAAAAGACGATGAGCCCGCCAAGCATGCCCATGCCGGCGCCGGTAATTAAAGAATTTCTTTTGCTTTCGTTCATTCTACTCTCATAATTATAAAAACAGTTCGTTCAGTCTCACTGAAGTCATTCGTTGCACTTGAAAACGGAAATCACCCCGGCACGATTCGTGAATCGCCTACGTGACAATGGCTGCATTCAAATAAGTTTCATTTTATATAACCGAGGG
>DASWHH010000569.1:0-3454 GCA_036398295.1 bacterium | reverse complement strand
TAAGGTTACGATCATAAATCAGCCCGCGATTAGCCTTGAGGACATACCTCTCCATGTACTGCTGGCGTCCCTTTTTGACGTACATCGCGCTGGTGAAAATTTGAATTTGCACCAGCCTGAGAAAAATAACGCCAGCGACTAACAACAGCGCCGCCCGAACCAGATAAAAGCGCCAGGCTTTGATGCGGTGACGGACCGGGCCTTGCCGCCGGAAGGATTGGACGGAGCGCCGGCCCATTTGCCTACTTTTTCGATATTTTGATGATTTTCTCATCTGGAAGAAAGACCATCCCTAATTCTTCTTTTGCGAGTTTCTGTATTCGCCCGATATTGTCCAGCCCGATTTTTTCCGCCTCCAACCTGTGCTGTTCCATGACATAGCGCCGTTTCAGAGCTTCGAGTCGCTGAACTTCGGCAAGTTGCAGGTTGATTTGCACCTTCATCCAAACGTAGCCCACCAGAAGTACAAACCCGGCGAGAATCCACCAAAAAAGGCGATTTTTTCCCGTGAACTTTTTGGACCCGGCGTGGCCACCCTTTCCCGGGTAGGAAATTTTTAGCGAGGGAATCATCCACGTCCTCCCATGCGATTTCTCAGAGAGCTTCCGCAGCCCTTAATCGTGCGCTGCGGCTGCGCGGATTTCGTTGAACTTCCTGATGAGTGGGCCGGATAGGCCGCTTGGTTAAAATTTTGAGTCGGCCTTTTCCGTCACAAACACACATCGGCAATTCCGGCGGGCAAACGCAGCGGGCCGATTCATTTTTAAAGAATTCTTTTACGATGCGATCTTCGAGCGAATGATAACTAATGACTACTAACCGGCCTGTCGGAGCGATGCACGCCAGACTTTCCACCAGGGCGGTCTTGAGGTTTTGCAGTTCTTCGTTCACAGCGATTCGCAGTGCCTGAAAGACTCGCGCCAGAGATTTGACCCGGTGGTCGGGCGGCAAAACCGCGCCAATGATCTCCGTCAATTCCACGGTTGTCCGTATCGGCGAGCGTGTCCGCCGTTTGACAATGGCATGGGCGATGGAGCGGTGGCGGCGCTCTTCTCCGAAATTTTTGATCAAGGCGCTCAAATCCGGCTCGGTGAATGAGTTTACGATCGCAGCGGCTGTGAGCGTTCGCTCACGGTTCATTCGCATATCCAGCTGCCCGTTTGAGCTGAAGCTGAAGCCGCGTTCCGCCAAGTCAATTTGATGTGACGACACACCCAGATCGAGGAGCATGCCATTTATTTTGGTTATCCGTAAACCAGCCAAAACCACTTTCATCTCGATAAAATTGGCTTTCACCAAAGTGACTCGAGTGCCGAAACGCTGAAGTCGGGTTTTGGCGTTGTCGATTGCGTCACTGTCTTGATCCAGGCCAACTAAAAGGGCATCCTGACTAAGGCGTTCGAGAATCAACTCGGCGTGTCCCCCGCCGCCGACCGTCCCATCCACATAGATGCCCGATACTTCACCAAGCAGGAGATTTACGGCCTCGTTCAATAGCGCAGGCTGATGAAACACGGTCTCTTCTCAGATTAAATATTCAAATGTTCTAATTCTTCTTTGATTGATTTGTGATCTGACGACTGAGAATATTCTTCGTACGTTTCTGGACTCCAGAGCTCGATAGTGTTGAGGCAGCCGATCACCTTGACTTTGTGATTAATGCCCGCGTGCTGGCACAAATCTGCAGGAAGCATTATACGTCCCTGGTTGTCCAAAGTCACGTCTACGCTCTCTGAACCAAATTTTCGCCGAAGCTCGCTGGCGTCTGGATCAAATTGCGGTTTTTCGTTTATCTTCTTTACAACCTCTTCACTATAGCTGCAATAGGGATAGAGGGTAAGGTGAGTGTCATCGATCGCACAAATTATGAAAGTATTCTCTTGCAAACTTGACATGACTTTACGATATTTGGCCGGTATGCTTAAGCGGTTCTTTTCATCCAAGGCATAATCGAATTTGCCAAAAAAATTTCTGAGATCCATAAGTATCAGTCAGTGGATAGGCAACCCAAGTTAACCCACTTTTCTCCATATTCTCCCATTTTGACCCACGGCGAGAAAATAAATAAAAATTGAGCTAATGTCAAGACAAATTTTGATCTTGTGGGTATTTTTTGGTGGGTTCTATACCGCAGACTGAGGCGAGAAAAGGTGGATTTTTTTCACACTCGGGGCTCGATCACTTCTGTTGTAAGAACCACCTCGTGGAGGTTTGCGCAAGTTCAATCAGAACATCCTCGCCAGTCCGTCCGCTGCTTTTGAGAACATGAAAGCCATGGTCGGCTCCCGCGATGACATGAAGCGTCGCTGCTTGACCCAAGTTTTCGCAGATCGGTCGCAAGAGGTCGAGGTTGCATAAGTGATCGCGGGTGCCCTGCAAAAACAGCATCGGCAGTTTGACTTGCGCGAGATGGGCTGCGCGTTCGTTCGAGGGCTTTCCGGGCGCATGCAGCGGAAAGCCAAAGAACACAATACCGCGGGTTTCTGGCAGGGGCTCAGTTGCGGCGGTCATGGAGGTCATGCGGCCCCCCAGCGATTTCCCACCGACAAATAGTGGCAGATGCTTCGAGCTCTCTCCGGCAACGCGCACCGCCGAGCGCACCGTCTTCAACAGAATCGGCTGCGGGTCGGGCGCTCTTTTGTCCCGCTCCATATAAGGGAACTGGTAGCGAAAAGTGGCCACGCCGTTCGCGGCCAACTGCTGGGCGAGCGTTTCCATGAAACGGTGGCGCATGCCGGCACCCGCGCCGTGGCCCAAAACCAATAGAGACTTTGGATTGGCTGGCGTCATTAGAATGGCGCTCACTTCCCCGGAGCTCCTGGTGGCGACGAAACGCAACTCGTGGGTTTCGAATGCGTGCTCGGATTTCATATTAACCTTCTTGAGACAAAGCGATGAACTCGGCGGCCAGTTTAGGACCAGCACCCTCATCTTCATGTTTGAAGAATACGAACGTCTCTTGCCAGTTTTGGGCGCGGATTCGTTTGACCCAGTTGGCCAGATCGCCATCTTCATAATGTTGACGACGTAGCCGCAAATAACCCCAATCCGCTGTAGCTGCAAAAGGGGTATCGGATTCCTCGTCGGTTTCAGAGACACACAGGGCACAGTGATATGCTCTCAACAGATCGTAAACATCATCGCTGAACCAGGTCTCGTGGCGGAACTCGAACGCAGCGCGGATATCATCACCTATGAGTTTCACAAATTCTTCAAGCCGTGCCAGGTCTTTCCGCAAATAGGGCGGGAGCTGAAAGAGGATAACGCCTAACCTTTCGCCAAGTGCCCGGGCTGTTTTAAGCAGATAGGCGGTTTCGTCCCCGGCGTCTTTGAGGCGTTTTTGATGGGTGATTTTTTGAGAGGCTTTGATGGAAAAGCGAAACCCCGGCGGCACTTGCTCGGCCCAGTTTTCCAACACGCTGGCATTTGGCATGCGGTAGAAGGTGTTGTTGAT
>DASWHH010000568.1:0-6115 GCA_036398295.1 bacterium | reverse complement strand
GGTCTCACCTACAGCTTCAGCGCCCATGCCAAAGATATCTATCTTCAAGATCCCGAACTGTTGCATCTGAAAAGCACCACGGCCAGTTTTGTTGTGACTTGCACCGAACATAACAGGCAATACCTGCAGCAGGTCAGCGGTAAGGACGTGCCCGTATTCAGAAGTTATCACGGTGTGAATTTGGAGGTTTTCTCCATGCCGACGAACTCCGAGTCTGATTTCATTCCGCGAATTCTCTCGGTTGGCCGGCTGGTACCGAAGAAGGGTTTTGCAGTATTGGTTGAAGCGCTCTCTCTGCTGCGGCAGAAAGGGTTTCCATTCCGCTGCATCATCATCGGCAGTGGATCATTGGAAAGTTCACTTCGTTACCAAATCTCCAATCTGGGTTTGGAGGATTGCGTTGAGCTACGTCCGCCGGTGTCGCAAGGGCAGCTACGGGACTATTGTTACGCTGCCAGTTTATTCGCGCTGGCCTGTGAGGTTCAAAGCGATGGCGACCGCGACGGCATTCCAAATGTGGTAGTCGAGGCGATGGCCACGGGCCTGCCTGTGGTGTCCACCAACATCTCCGGCATTCCGGAATGCGTTGAGCACGGTGTGACCGGCTTGCTGGTACCGGAGAAAGACCCCGTGTCATTCTCAGACGCCATGGCCCAACTCCTCGGCGATCCTGAGCTGGCGCATCAATTTGGCCGGGCGGGGCGAAAACGGGTTGAGGAATTTTTCGACGTCACGAAGAACGTGACCAAGATTGGAGTATTGTTGCAGCAGGCCATTGAAAGATCGGAAGTTTCGCCGGCGTTTGCCAATGCTGACGTTTTCGTCCACCATGGAAACCACGTAACCAGCAAGGAGTCAAGACATGCCGCCCACACTATTGCCGATTGACCCCGCAATGAAAGAACAGTTGCGGACGCTCGAAAACGTCCTGGATGAAGAGCAAGTGAAGGAGCTCTTCACCGGGTTTATGCAGGAGTTCTTTGAAAAGAGCGTTCAAATTCGCGAGGTCCATATTGAGGTCATGCGTTGCCGGAGCCGGCGCTGCGTGCTGTGCTATGAGATAAAGGCTTTCGAAGTTGACCAGCAGAGAGATCTTACCTGGCGAGTGATTGGCAAAGTTCTTAAGCCCGAGGTGGGACAGAATACATTTGCCAACATGCAGCAACTTTGGACGCACGGGTTTGCACGCTGCACCCACGATGGAATCAGTATTCCGGAGCCACTGGGGTTTATCCCCTCGTTATGCTTGCTATTGCAGGAGGAAGTGCCGGGTGTCACTGTGAAAACGCTTTTACAGCAGGGAGGCCAGGAGAAACATTTCCGCCAGCTGGCTCGCGCGCTGGTGAAACTCCATACCCGTTCGCTTGTGCCAGGCAAACCGTTTACGGTGCGCGACCATTTAGGGCGCTGCCATCCCAAGCACCAATTCCTATCCCTGGCGTGTCCGCAGCTGGGCTCCGCCATTGATTACATTGTCGACAGGGCATTTAGCATTGAAAACGATTTCGGCGATATCCAACGCGTACCCATTCACGGAGATTTTCATCTGGGACAGGTTCACATGGAAAACGGTCGGGCCTGGCTGGTTGATTTCGACGCACTCTGTTATAGCGATCCAGCTGCGGATCTCGGCAACCTGCTGGTCTTTTTGAAAAGCAAGGCCCACCGGGTTCCCGCCTTAAATGAATTCATGCACGCCTTCCTTGAGGAATATTTTTCGGTGATGAATCCGGACATAGCTGCACGCATTCCCCTCTATGAAGCTTTGACTCATCTGCGACGCGCCTGTAAATGTTTGCGCTTGCAAGAAGACGGATGGCAGCAACGAGCTCAGCAGATGGTAGAATCGGGAGTTGCCGCCATTAACGAGATGGCTCCAGTTTATCGGGCATAAATCCGCAATGCAATCTTACAATGAGGAGTAGAATTCTTATGGAAGAAATTATTGGCTTTAAAGAACTGCAGGTGGGACAACCGGTGAATGTGAAGGGCAAGTTACTTGAAGACGGCTCCTTTTTAGCGCTTGAAATTAGCGTGCGGGCCTACCAAAATGGTGTGGCTATGGTAGGAGAGATTCAAAAGCTCGACCCGGAAACTGGTACGCTGCGCCTGCTCAATCAGGACTTCATTCTGCCGAACGACTTCGCCGTCAGAGATGCGGAGCGCTACGACATCGGCTTTGAGAACTTAAAAATCGGCAGCGTGGTGAAGCTAAAGGGCCGGTATTCGCCGGTCGAGGGATTCGTTCCGGACTCGCTAAAAATGAAAGAAACGTTCGGCTTCAACGTTGACAAGTTGATTGGACAAATCGACCTCATTGATGGAGAGCGGCGCATGCTTAAAATGATTGGGTTCCCGGTGCTGGTGAATCACAAGACCATGATCGAAGGATTTTGAAACTGAGGCAGCGAAAAAGTTATGAGTTTATTCTCCCAAAAAGATTCCAAGCTCCCGCGTCTGAAACAGGCTGTGGATGACGAGCTGATGCAACGGGTCCTCACCTCTGCCCTCGGCAACGGCGTGAACGGAGCGGACTATCGAGTTCGTCATGAGATTTTGAAACATAAGCCCGGTAAGCATTGTGTTCTGCTATATCTCCTGGAATCCCGTGATACACCTTCGGCGCGCCGGGTCGTTGGCAAGATGTACCGCATGGACCGCGGCAAAAAAATCTTTCAAAACATGTTGAGTCTGTGGTCCGCCAATCATAACCGCGATCGTTGCGGAGCCGTTTTGGGTATGGCAGAGCCGTTGGCATATGTTCCGGAGCTGGGGATGGTAATACAAAGGGCGGTCTTTGGACGACTCTTTGCCAGGCTGTCGGCATGGAACGAGCTCGCCGATGCCGTGCGCTGCGTTGCCCGGAACCTGGCGGTGTTGCACAGTCTGCCGGGTTCGACCCTTGAGCGACGAACAACCATGGAGGCTCACATCAAAAAATTCTGCCGCCCGGGTCCGCGATCCCTGGCTGCGGAGTGTTTAGAAATGGCGCCACTGGTAGAGGAATTAGTTGGTGGACTGCAAGCCAACAAATCCTTGTTGAGCGCACCGCTCTGTCCGGTGCATGGCGACCTCGGTCTTTCACAAATCTACATTAACGACAATCAAGCAGCTTTCGTCGATTTTGACGGGTGTTGCCTCTCTCATCCAGCCCTGGACCTCAGCAATTTTTTGATCGCATTGAAGGTACATTATGGGCCACCAAGTGACGACTTACGCCGACTTTTTCTGGCCGCCTATCTTGAAAATCACTCGCCGGCGATGTTGGTGGGGCTGCCGGCTTATCATGCCTTGATCTACTTGCGGCGGGCGATGATTTGTTTTCGTACGAAGTCGGCGCCCCGCTGGCGTCAGCAAGTTCGACAATTTCTTGAAATCGGTATCGGTCTGCTTAAATAAAAACCACGATGAAATTCACAGAAGACATCTTGACACTCGAGCACTTTAGCCAGAACCGTGAAGAAAAAATAGCCTACAAAGGGCTCGTGAGGTTCTTTCAGGTTTTTGGACGGCACTACCGGAAATATTGGAAAGTGCTGACAGTGGCCTACCTGAGCTTATTTGCGACCATTGGACTTACCGTGCTTACGCCATGGCCGCTGAAGCTCATCCTGGATTACCTCATTCTGAAAAGGACCCTGCCCGAAAACGTTGCTTTTTTGAATCCGCTACTTGCCAGCGATCCCGCGCTGGTCATGTTGTTGCTCTCAATCGCAATTGTTCTCATCACGTTGCTGGCAGCGGCTTTTTCTTATTTCAATAGATTTTTGATATCGAGCACCGGCGATCACCTGGTTGCCGATATCCGCGAACGCGCTTTTGCCCATCTGCAAAGGCTCTCGCTATCGTTCCATGAGACCGCCAGGTCCGGAAATCTGGTTTATCTTCTCACTTCTGATGCCAAGGAGACGAAAAACGTCCTGATTGATTTTCCGCATGACCTCACGGATCGCCTGGTTACGTTTGGAGCTTATGCGGTTTTGATGATAGCGCTGGATTGGCGTCTGGGCCTTATCGCTCTCAGTTCGGCGCCATTGATCTATTTCGTCACCCGCCATTTTGGCGTCGGCCTGAGAAGGGCCATGACGACAAAAAGAGAACAGGAAGGCGAGGTTGCCTCTATCATCGCCGAGAACATGACGGCGATGGCGTTGGTGCAGGCGTACGGGCGCGAAGAAACGGAACGGAGCCGATTCAGGATCGAAAATAACGAGAGCCTCGACGCTCAGCTTCGCGCCTTGCGTCTGCAGAAAACGTACAGCCGGATTACGGATTTTCTGGTTACCCTGAGCACCGCCGGCGTGCTTTATTGGGGTGGCCGTTATGCGCTTGCCGGCGATATTCTGCCCGGAACCCTGGTGGTGTTCGTCGCTTATCTGCGGGAAATCTACAATTCATTCGAGAAGTTCAGCGAGCTGTTTCTTGGTTTGGCGAAGTCGCAGGTCGCTTGCCAGCGTTTACTTGATCTGGTTGAAAACGACATGACCGTCAAGGACGATCCGGCCGCGATGCCAGCGCCGACATTTCGCGGCCGCATCGAATTCAAAAACGTCGGCTTTGCCTATCAAAAGGGAGACGACGTTCTAAAGAATCTCAGCTTCGTGGTTGAGGCGGGTGAAACGGTGGCGCTGGTTGGCCACAGCGGTGCCGGAAAATCGACCCTGATAAGTTTATTGCTGCGCTTCTACGATCCGCAAGAAGGACAAATCCTGATGGACGGGCAGGACATTCGCAAGTTCACCCTCAAATCTCTGCGCGAGCAAATGACCATCCTCTTGCAGGATGCCAGATTGTTTCGCCAACCCGTTCGCGACAATATCGCCTTTGGCAAAGTGGGCGCGACGGAGGAAGAAATCGTTGAATCTGCCCGTCTGGCAGAGGCGCACGACTTCATTACAGAGATGCCGGCAGGTTACGACACCGTGATGTACGAGGGCGGCGAGAATCTCTCCGGTGGTCAGAAGCAGCGCATTAATATTGCGCGGGCGTTCATTCGCAACACGCCGATCTTAATTCTGGATGAACCGGCCGCCGGTCTGGATGTCATGTCCGAAGCCAAGATCAACGCGGCCATCCATCGGCTGACCCGCGGCAAAACCACCTTTATTATCGCGCATAAATTTTCGACCGTCACCGGTGCGGATAAGGTACTTTTGTTGGAAGAGGGCCAACCTGCGCTCCAGGGCACACACCCGGAATTGCTGCGCGCCAGCCCCCAGTATCGTGAGCTTTATGAATTACAGTTCGGCCGGCAGCGGGAATTGACGGCAATGGCATCCCCACAACCTCGGGATGGCGACGGACACAATGGGAAATGGGCTACTAGACGATTCGTTCCGGAGTAGTGGAGTGATGGAGTGTTGGAAATTACCGGGTCGGTGTTCCCGGCCCACAGTCGTAAATGCCGTACCGCGCTGGCAAAATTTCCAACACTCTCCATCACTCCATTATTCCATAAGCTCCACTTTTGGAGGAAGTAGATGACTCGCAGTGTGAAACAACCGGATCGGGAGAAAATCAGTTACCGAGCTTTGCTCCGGCTGTACAAGGTGTTCGGCCGGCATTACAAAAAGCACTGGCAGATACTAGCCGCGGCGTACGTCGGGTTGTTGCTGACGATCCTGGTGACGCTGCTGTTGCCGTGGCCCTTGAAACTCATACTTGATTACGTCATCCTGCAAAACCCGCTGCCCGCAGCGTTTGCCGTCGTCGACCAGTGGTTCAGTGATGGCGGTCAGGCGCTTCTGCTGGAGTTGGTGTTGCTGTTTATCTTGCTGCGCTTCTTGCATAGCATGGTCACCTATTTGCACAAAGTCGGTTTGCTGAGCGCCAGTGAGAAGATTACCACTGACATTCGCGAGCGTATTTTTGCCCACCTGCAAAGGCTGTCGTTGTCGTTTCACGAGTCGACTCGTTCCGGCGATCTCATCTACCGACTCACCGAGGACATCAATGACATCAAGATCGTTCTGGTGCAGTTCCCGGATAGTTTTTTTCATCGTTTGGTCATGATCCTCTCGCATGTTGGGCTAATGCTGTTTATCGAATGGCGCCTGGCGCTGGTGGCCGTCAGCGTCATCCCTGTCATGTACTACTTCAACCGGCGAATCGGCAG
>DASWHH010000567.1:0-7989 GCA_036398295.1 bacterium | reverse complement strand
TAATTGTTCCGCTGAAGACTAACGATGTCCGCGCCAATTTTGAGGCCCTGAAGCATGCGCTAAATAGCAACCCCAGCATCGCCAGCGTCAGCGGCGGTGGCCATTATCCGGGCGGCGGCTATGTCACCTGGGATCACTGGGCGGAAGGTTATGGCGATGACCAGGGCATTTCAATCGATGCCGGAACAGCCCAGTTGGACTATTTTGAAACCCTGCAAATCCCCGTCATCGAAGGGCGGGCGTTCTCCAAAACGTTTTCAACGGATTTTGAAAATGCCGTCATGATCAATGCCACCGCCGCCAAAATGCTCGGTTTCACAGGCAGCGTGGTCGGAAAAAAAATGTTCACTTCGGGCCCGTCCGATACCAGTCGGAGCGCACGGGAGATCATCGGCGTATTTCAGGATTTCAACGGCTGGTCACTGCGCGAGAGCATCAAACCGCTGATTTTTTATCCACGCGAGCGCGTGAGCAATTTGATTGTGCGGGTGAACGCCGCCAACATCAAGGTAACGCTGGATTTTATCGAACAGCAGTTCCGGCAAGTGAATCCGTCCGCCCCGTATGAATTCCGTTTCCTGGACGAAATTCTCGGCGAGTATTATCAGTCGGAGCAGAACCTTTCGGCGATTATCAACAGCTTCGCTATTTTGGCCATTCTCATCGCTTGCCTGGGGTTGCTGGGTTTGATCTCTTTCACGGTTGAGAAAAAAACGAAGGAGATCGGCGTTCGCAAAGTGCTGGGGGCGTCGGTTTCTAACCTGGTCCTGATGCTGTCGAAAGAGTTTGTCATGTTGGTATGCATCGCCAATCTCACCGCCTGGCCGGTGGCCTGGGTGGCGATGAATCGTTGGCTGCAAGGATTTGCCTATCGCATCGACATCAGCTGGTGGACCTTTGCATTAGCCGGCGGAGCAGCTTTGCTTATCGCCCTATCGGCGGTTAGCACGCTGGCCATCAAAGCGGCGCTGGCGAACCCGGTTGATTCTTTACGTTATGAATGACCGATGGGGCTGGCGTAGAGCGAGAGAGTGTAGAGCGCGAAGCGTATGCGCTCAACGCTTTTCGCTATTCGCTCTACGTTTTGTCGCCATGCGCTTTGCTTTCTGCGTTATGCTACTGACAACTAACAACTAACAACGGACCCAATATCATGATAAAAAACTACTTCAAAATCGCTCTGCGCAATATCCTCCGGCACAAAGGCTACGCAACGATCAACATCGGCGGCTTGGCCATCGGCATCGCCTGCTGCTTAGTCATTTTTTTGTTTGTGAGAAACGAACTGAACTACGATCGTTTCCATCAAAACGGTGAACGCGTTTTCCGTGTGTTGCGGCAGGCCATTGGTGACGGCACCTATCGCAAAATCGGCGTGACTTCTCCTCCTTATGCGCCGGCGCTGCAAACCGACTTCCCCACCGATGTTGAAGAAACGATCCGAGTCATGCCCAACGACGGACTGGTGACCTACGGTGACAAATCGTTTTATGAGAGGAGATTCTATTTTGCGGACAAAAACTTCTTCGAATTCTTCTCTTATCCCATGCTCGTTGGCCAGTCCGCCGAGGTGCTTTCTAAGCCCAACGACGTTGTGATCTCGAAAGCCATGGCCGAAAAATATTTTGGCGATAAAAATCCCCTTGGGGAAATTCTCTCACTGGACAGGCGCTACGAATTTCGCGTCACCGGAATATTTAATGATCCCCCTGCTAACACCCATCTCACTTTTGATTTTGTCGCTTCTCTCGCCGTGTTTGAGTCGCGTCCCTGGTTCACCAACTGGTGGAACAACAACTTGTTTACCTACGTGCGGCTGCGTCCCGGCGGGGAACAGTCCGCGCTGGAGTCCCGGATGCCGCAATTCATGGATAAATATTTCGGCGATCACTTTCGGAAAACCGGTCTCACGATGACTCTGCTGTTGGAACCTTTGCAGGATATTTTTCTCCACAATGCTACCACGTTTGATCTGATCCCCCACGGGGATCCTCAAACCATATTGTTGTTCACAGCAATCGCAATTTTAGTATTGTTGGTCGCCTGCATCAATTACACTAATCTAGCGACTGCTAAGTCCGCCGGCCGGGCGAAAGAAGTGGGGATGCGTAAGGTGATGGGCGCGTATCGGCAGAATTTGATGGCACAATTTATTGGTGAGTCGATCATGGTGGCACTCCTGGCGACTGTGCTTGCGGTGGCCCTGCTTGAAGTTGGGCTGCATTATTTCAATCAATGGTTTCAGTTGCAGCTTGCGTTTGCTCACAGCGCCGGAAGTTGGGCGGCCCTGTTGGCGGGCGCCATCGCCGTTGGCATCGTAGGCGGGGGATATCCAGCTTTGTTTTTGTCGGCGTTTCGGCCGGCTAGAGCTCTGAAGCCTAAATTCAAAGCCGGCTCACACAATTCGTTCTTACGACAGGCGTTGGTGGTGATGCAGTTTACCGTCTCCATTGTTTTGATCATCTGCACGCTGGTGATTGCCCGGCAGCTGGATTTTGTTCGCACCAAAAAACTGGGCTTCGACAAAGAGCAGGTGGTTTTGTTCGACATAAACAACCGCGAATTCTACCAGAACCGCGAACGTTTCAAAGACGAACTGCTGCGCCACGCGGACATCGTCACTGTCTCGGCGATGTCGGGCGAGCCCGGCGGCTTTCACGACAACTTTGGATTTGAGATCGCCAGCCCGCCTGCCGGACGGGCAGGCAAGCCCGGCATGTCGTGGCGCATGCGAACGGTTTTCACCGATTACGATTACTGCAAAACCTTCGGACTGAAAGTCGTCGCCGGCCGGAATTTTTCAAGAGAGTACGGTACGGACGGCGAAGCCATCCTTCTCAACGAAGCGGCAGTGAAGCATTTGGGTTGGACCAACGAAGAGGCGTTGGGACAGCAGATGGTGATCACTCTTCGCGATTCCACGCGTCGAAGCGTGGTGGGGGTGGTTGCGGATTTTCACTTCACGTCGCTGAAAAATGAAATCGAGCCGCTGGCGATCTCCATAGCAGACGATCATCGGGTCATTGCCGCGAAAATCCGCGCCAACGATATTCAGGGTACACTCGGAGTGATTGAAGACGCGTTTTCGGCCGCCGTACCGGGTTTCCCGTTTGCGTATCGTTTTCTCGACGAAAGTTTTGACGGCCTCTATCGCGCTGAGCAAAAACAGCAGCAAATTTTCACGGTTTTTGCGGGGCTGGCGATTTTTATCGCCTGTCTCGGATTGTACGCCCTGGCCGCCTTCAGCGCCGAGCAGCGCACCAAAGAGATCGGCGTTCGCAAAGTGCTTGGCTCCACCGTTTTTGGGGTTGTCACTTTGTTATCGAAAGATTTTATCAAGCTGGTCGCGCTGGCCAGCATCATTGCGATTCCTCTTGGCTATTTCGCCATGAATCGCTGGCTGCAGGAGTTCGCTTATCGGACCGCAATAGGCGCCGATGTGTTTTTCATCGCCGGTTTTGCCGGGCTGCTGATCAGTCTGGCGACGGTTAGCCATCAAGCTATCCGTGCGGCGCTGGCGAATCCGGTTGACTCGCTGCGATATGAATAGAGGGAAATCGTAAAACGAAAACCGGAAAACGTTTGTCGAGTTGCGGCTTACGATTTCCGGGCTGGCGCCATGTGCTTTGCTCTATGCGCTCTGCAATTGACAACTAATAACGGACCAAACACCATGTTGAAAAACTATCTCAAAATTGCGCTCCGCAATAGCTTGAAACATAAAGGTTACTCGCTCATCAACGTTCTGGGGCTGGCGATCGGAATGACCTGCTGTTTGCTGATTTTTCTGTTTGTTCAGGATGAACTGGCCTTTGACACCTTCCATCCTGACCGTGATCGCATCTATCGCGTCAACAAGATGGTGCGGGAGGAGAGCGGCGATCTGGTGCACACCGCGGAGATGCCCGGCAACTTCGCGCCAACTTTGCGGCGGGATTATCCGCAGGAAGTGCAGCGCACAGTGCGATTGCGGCCCTGGTGGAACGAGATGCTCATCAGCCACGGGGACAAAAAACTAAAAATAGAACACGTTGTTTTCGCCGACACAACGTTCTTCGCGATGTTTGATTTCGACCTGGTGGCTGGTGATCGGCAGCAGGTGCTGCGCGATCCACTTTGCGCCGTCATTACCGAGGAGGTGGCTCAGCAATTCTTTGGCGACGCCGATCCGATCGGACAAGTGCTCGAGGGCTTGTTTGGGATGCCGCTGGTGATTACGGGCATCGCCAGGAATCCGCCGGTCCATTCGCACCTGCAGTTCGACATCCTGATCTCCTGGGCGACGACGACGAACTCGGCTTATGCTGAGCGATTTGATTGGATGAACCGCTGGATAACCCAGGCGGTTTTTACTTACGTGCAGCTGACGCCGGGCGCCGACCCCAACACACTCGAAGAAAAATTTCCCCGCTTCATGCAGGAGCACATGACGCGCTGGGCGGATAAATATTTTCCCTACTTGCAGCCGCTGGGCGACATCCATCTCAAATCGTCGAATATTCCTCCGCAATTCCAGATGAATGTCAATGCCGGCAATATCCAGACGGTCTACGTTTTGTCCATCATCGCCATCTTGATTCTGGTCATCGCCTGCATCAATTACATGAATCTGGCCGCAGCGCGGGCAACACGGCGGGCGCAGGAAGTCGGTCTGCGCAAGGTGGTTGGTGCCGACCAAAGGCAGCTGATTTCCCAATTTCTTGGGGAATCGTGTGCGCTGGCGCTGGTGGCGCTCATTTTGGCGCTGGTGTTGGTCGAGCTGTGTTTGCCGACTTTCAGTCAGCTTACCCAACGCCAGCTGCTTTTCGAGCCGGTGAACAATGCCGCGTTGCTGCTCGGTCTGCTCGGCGCAACTCTGCTCGTGGGATTGGCCGCCGGCAGCTATCCGGCATTTGTGCTGTCGTCATTTCAACCGGGTGTCGTTCTCAAGAACGCAGTCGCCGGTCGCGTGCAGGGCGCCCTTTTCCGTAGAACGCTGGTTGTGGCGCAATTTGTCGCCGCGGTCTCCCTGATTATTGCCACACTTGTGGTGAATGACCAACGGCAGTACATGCGCCACAAGAATCTCGGCTTTCAAAAAGAGCATGTGGTACTGATCGATATTCCGAGTTCGACGATTCGCGCCCAGGCTCAAACTTTCAAGAATGAGCTTTTACGCCATCCCCAGGTTCTCAGCGCTGCGCTTGCCAGCGGCGGGCCGAGTATTGGCACGATGGGGTTTGAAGTTTTGCCTGAAGGTTGGTCAATTTCAGCGGGTTTCGCCGTCCCCACCATCGGTGTTGATTTTGATTTTGTGGGTACTTATGGTTTGGAGATGGCAACCGGCCGGAATTTCGACCTTGGCTTCCCAACTGATTCTTCGGCCACATTGATCAATGAAACACTGGCGAAGCAGTTGGGATGGGAGTCGCCGGTCGGGAAGCGGCTGGCCCTGGGCACAGATAGTCCCGAGAAACTTACGGTCATTGGGGTCGTGAAGGATTTTCACATCCGCTCGGTGCATCAGAAGATCGAGCCGGTGCTACTCTATATCACCAGCCAACGCTTTAATCGTCTCGCCGTCAAACTCTCCGGCCATGAGATTGCCAGGACGCTGGAGTTCATCGCCGCGACCTGGCAACGTTTCGAAGACAAGTATCCTTTTGAATACCGATTTCTTGACGAAGCGTTCGAGAAATATTATGTTGCTGAAGAGCGATTGACAGAGACGTTGGGTATCTTCACCATGCTGGCGATTGCCATTGCCTGTCTCGGTTTGTTCGCGCTGGCAGCTTATGCGGCCGAGCAGCGTACCAAAGAGATTGGCATTCGCAAGGTGTTGGGCGCTTCCGTGGCCGGCATCATGGCTTTGCTTTCCAGGGATTTTCTCAAGCTGGTCGTGCTAGCGAATGTTGTTGCCTGGCCGGTCGCCTATTTTATGATGAACAGATGGTTGGAAACCTTCGCTTATCGCATCGACCTTGGCTGGTGGGTGTTTGCGCTGGCCGGTGGCTTGGCGCTGCTAATTTCCTTGCTGACGGTAGGTACGCAGGCCATCAAAGCGGCGGTGGCCAATCCGGTTGATTCGTTGAAATATGAATGACTGTTTGTGTAAAGCATAGCGCAGAGAGCATAGCGCAAAGAGAAAACAAAAACGCTAGAAGGCTGGTCGGAAATGGCCTGTCATTCCGGCCTTGTGCCGGAATCCCCTGCTTCTGTGCGGGAACCCGGGAGATTCCTGCATACGCAGGAATGACATGCTAATCTTTTTGGATTTTCCGACCAGCCTTCTATGCGCTATGCTGCCGCGGACAACTAACCACGGACCAGATACCATGTTCCAGAACTACTTCAAAATCGCGCTGCGAAATCTGTTGCAGCACCGGGCATTTTCGCTCATCAACATTTCCGGGTTAGCGATTGGACTTACCGCCGGCATCCTGATTTTTCTGTTTCTTCAGCACGAAATGAGCTATGATAGATTTCATGCACATGCCGATCGCATTTACCGCGTGGTGAATGAGCGTCATGGCGAAGGCAAAGTGTTCTATCGCGCCGCCACGCCGCCGGGGTACGCCGCAACCATGAAAAGCGAGTTTCCGGAGGTCATAGAGGCCGTGCGTTTTTTTGACATGGGCAAGATTCTGGTTGAACACGACGACCGGCGGTTTTTTGAAGAGAATTTTTTATTGGCCGATTCAACCGTTTTAAAGGTATTTAGTTTTGAACTGCTGGCCGGCGATCCCAACACGGCGTTAACCAGCCCGTCTACAGTGGTCATCAGCAAAAAGATGGCGCAAAAATATTTCGGCGATGCCGACCCTGTCGGCCAAATCTTGAGGCTTCAGACCCGCCGTGATTTCAAGATCACCGGCGTAATGGCGGACTTGCCGGAGAACTCTCATCTAAAATTTGATTTTTTGGGATCCTTTTCTTCGCTATACAATCTGGAATCTGCTGAACGATTGCGTAATTTCATCTGGCAGCAGTTCACCACTTACCTCTTGCTGCCAGAAAACTATGATTCCAAAAAACTCGAAGCCAAGTTACCGGCGTACATTGCTAAATATGCCGAGCCGCAAACCAGCAAATTTGGATTTAGTTATAAGCCGTTCCTGCAACCACTTACCGATGTGCATTTGCGTTCGGTTCAACTTGATTTTGACATTGCTCAGAAGGGCGACATTCACCATGTTTATGCTTTCGCGATGGTGGCGGCCTTTATTCTTTTGATCGCTTGCTTCAATTTCATGAACCTCAGTACGGCGCGTGCCGCCAACCGGGCAAAGGAAGTGGGTTTGCGAAAAGTCGTCGGGGCGCAGCGCGGCCAGTTAGTCCACCAATTTCTCAGCGAGTCCATTTTGATGACGATCTTATCGTTGGCTATCGCACTCGGTTTGGTGGAGCTACTGTTGCCGGCCTTCAACGGCCTCACCGGCAAAACCTTAACACTGAATTACGCAAGGAATTGGCTCGCTGC
Source organism: bacterium (assembly GCA_036398295.1). GTDB lineage: Bacteria > Zhuqueibacterota > Zhuqueibacteria > Oceanimicrobiales > Oceanimicrobiaceae > DASWHH01. The sequence goes on along the minus strand of DASWHH010000567.1, from coordinate 530 downwards.
CTTCGGCCTGGTATCTCTCAGTCTTGCTGTCGGGATTCTGGCGGGCAGCTATCCGGCTTTCTTTTTGTCGAGGTTCCAGCCGGTCAACGTGTTGAAGGGATCATCCTTTTTTTCACCACGGGGAACAAAAGCCGGGTTAAGAAGAATTCTTGTGGTCACTCAATTCACGATATCGTTAGCATTGATTGTCGGCACCTTCATTGTGCTTGAGCAACTGCATTTTCTCAAGAACAAAAAATTAGGCTTCGAAAAAGAGCAGATTGTCGTTTTGCCCATTCGCAACGACGAAATGAGGCGAAATTGTGAGGGGATCAAGAATGAGCTGTTAACCCGTCCGGAAATTGTCAGCGCCACGGTCTTTTATGGAACGCCGGGTGGAATGCTGGCTGGCGATGATATTCGTTTCCCGGGGAGTCCAACCCATTGGTCAACCTACATGATACTCCTCGACCGGGACTACCTCAAAACCTTTGGCATGGAGATCATTGCGGGTCGAGGTTTTTCCCACGAATTTTCTACCGACGCCGATG
>DASWHH010000566.1:0-3961 GCA_036398295.1 bacterium | reverse complement strand
CATCAAGCCGCGGACGATACCGAAGCTTTCCATCATCACTTTCGCCACTGGGGTCAGACAGTTGGTGGTGCAGGAGGCGTTGGAAATAATGTGATGATTTGCGGGATCATAATTCTTGTGATTCACGCCCACCACCACCGTGACGTCCGGACCTTTGGCCGGCGCGGTGATGATGACTTTTTTTGCGCCCGCTGACAAGTGCAACTGCGCTTTCTCCCGCGCCGTGAACAATCCCGTGGATTCAATGGCGATGTCAACTTTCAAATCCTTCCACGGCAGCTGCGCCGGGTCTTTGATCGCCAGAACTTTGATGGCTTTGCCGTCAACGATCAGTTGGTCGCCTTCGGCCTTCACGCTGCCGTCGAACGCGCCGAAGTTGGAATCATATTTTAACAAATGCCCGAGAGTCTTCGCGTCCGTCAAATCGTTGACCGCCACAAACTCAATCTCTTTTGCGCCTAATTTCTTGGCCGCACGAAACACGTTCCGTCCAATCCTGCCGAATCCATTGATGCCCACTCTAACAGCCATTTTTGTCTCTCCTTCAATTAATCGTTCTTTTCATATAAACGGGGATGGATACTCAAGGTCATTCCGTCTAAAAAACGATGCTAAAATAATGATATTTTAGGCGAATGTCAAGTAGAAATTCCCCCGCCATAAAGCATTGGAGTAATAGAGTTTTGCCTGCCTGTTGGCAGACAGGCCTGCCAACAGGCAGGGAGTGATGGAGTAATGGGTTTTGCAAAACTCCGGTGACTCATCAGTCTCATTACCCAATTCTCCAGTACTCCAGCACTCCAATACCCCATACGGTTAGAGCGTTTTGGCCGCAGTGAGTGCCAACACATTGGCGGCACCCGCATTGAGCAATTCCCGGGCGCAGGCCTTTAACGTCGCGCCGGTGGTGAACACATCGTCAATCACGATGATTTTCTTACCACGAATCAGATCCTCGCAAAAGGCGCCGAAGGCACCCTGCATATTCTTGTCCCGCTCGACGGCATTCAACTTCGCTTGCGATTTGGTGTGCCGGAGGCGTTTCAAGACCTGATTCAAAACCGGAACGCCCAATTTTTCCGACACGCACCACGCTAACAGCAGACTCTGATTGTACCCCCGCTCGCGAAACTTGGTCTTGTGCAGCGGCACTGGAACAAGGGCATCGGCGAACGCAAACTCTTGGCGCCGCAAAGCCTCCGCCGCCATCTCGCCGCCCAGCCAGCGACTCAGGGATTTTTTGCCGTGAAATTTCATTTCGTGGATGACCGTTTGCACGTCGTCGCTGAATTCCCACACTCCCAAGGCCGGCAGGGAGTTGATTTCATTCTCACCCGTTTCGATTGGATGGGTAATCAACTGAGCGCTCGGTTTCAACCTTGGCAGCTTCTGCCAGCAAGTTTCGCAGATTAGTCTTTTTTCGGGATCGGGCAGAGATTCACAAATGATACAGGCTGGCGGGTAAATGAAATTTAGTAGGGCTTCGAAATAGGGAGACGAACGCTTGTAAAGTGAGGCTAATCTTAACATTGTAATTTCAAGTAGACCGTTCAAAGAGAACATCGTTAAAATAAACTTTTTTAGATAAGCGACTCTGCTCTGCTGTACCTTAACCGTAAAAAAAGTTTTGTTGACATTGTCTACGTTGTCGCGTTATATTTAAACCATGATTTTATGGGATGAAAGCAAAAATATCAAACTGAAAATGGAAAGAAATATCTCCTTTGAACAAATATCGGAACTGGTTTTAGAAGAAAAATTCATCGACATATTGGAGCATCCCAAAAGGCACAATCAGCATATTTGTGTTGGAGATAAATGATTACATCCACGCCGTACCGTTCGTAATAGATGAAGATGAAAATATAATACTCAAAACCGCATTTCCAAGCAGGAAATTACCCAAAAAATATCGAGGTGAAAAATGAAGTTAGATAAATATGAGCAGGAAATTGAGAATAACATTTCAGAATACAAAAGCGCTTCTGACAAAAAGAGAACCCAAATTAACAAAATTATTGGAAGAGCAAGAGAGAAAAAAAACGTAAATTTACGCGTGAATAGTCAGGATTTGGATTTGCTAAAACGAAGAGCAGAGCAAGAAGGGATCCCGTATCAGACACTCATATCCAGTGTATTGCACAAATATATTACCGATCAATTGGTTGATGAGAAAGCCATATTGAAAAGCGTACGATTGTTAAAACATGATAGTTAACGCCCGCTTCTAAGTTTGTAAAGTGGGCTTGCGTGAAGGTACTAGGGTTGGTTTCATAAATCATTCGTTGCTCGGGGAGCGAACTGACAATCAGCCCAAAATGGATGAGGGTTTAGGGATACATTGAGACCTTTGGAGTGAAGAGGAATTTGCTTTCGCATCATTATTGCACGGTTGGCAACAAAACAAGAGAGGAAAATCTATGAAGAAGGGTAGTCGGAAAACCGTTAGAGTACCTCGGGCTGAATATAAGCGCTCGGACTTCAATAAACTGGTGCGGGAAATATGCTGCGCGCCTCGCAAGGGAGACCAATGTCGTGATGCTGGATCCTGAGGTAGCCAAAGTTTTCCCGAATGATAGGGCGGTGAATGAAGCGCTCCGCGGCCTGCTCGAAGTTGCCGAAACCACGGCCCGCCTGACACGGCGCCCCAGTCGCCGCGCCACAAAAACCACAGATGGATGAGTGCCAATCCGGTTTCCGGTCGCACAGACGTAGCGTTCTGCTTCCCAGAAAGTCGAAAACAAACTGACGGTTTATATGACGACCCAGGCGCCGCACGCCATCCGCACGGTATTTGCGCTCGTCGCCGGGCACGTTGGCTTGACCGGGGAAAAAATCCGTATCATCTCTCCCGACATCGGCGTTGGGTTTGGCGGAAAAGTGCCGGGTTGGGAATATGACAGCGGCAATTATGAAGCGGCGTTGAAAAAAGCGATGGCTATCATCGGCTACGACCAGCTGCGCAAAGAGCAAACCGAAAAACGCAAAAAGGGCTTTTGATCTATTTTGTCCATCCGCCCTCCCGATCAGCGACGATCGCCATCTTGGTAACGCTCGCAACTGGCTTCCTCGCCATCAAAATGTGGAAGCGGCACCAACGACACCGCTAGGGAACGGCGATTTATTACAATAGGCTTTTCCTCTAAGAGGCGATTGCTTGTTGTATCCTATGCGGAGAGAGGCGAAGTCATAAGAATTATCAGCGCACGCGTGGCGACCACGCATGAAAGGAAAAAACATGAAAACTAAAAAAAAAATAGCACGCGATGAATCACGTGCTGAGTACGATTTTGATTATTCCAAAGCTGTTCGCGGCAAGTACTATAAACGGCTATTAGAGAAGGGGCGAACGTCGTTGTCCTTGAACCGGATGTGGCCAAAGTTTTTACTGATTCATCCGCAGTTAACGAGGCCCTGCGATCACTTCTTGATTTGACACGTTCTACTCAACGCCTGACCAAACGCTCAAAGTGAGCACAACAAAACCCACGTACCCACTTATCTTCGCGTTTCGTAGGTCACTTCCCCCCAAAATTAAGCGGCATCACAAACGACAGCTGCGGCTCCACCCGCCGCTGGGATTCCAGCTGGCCCGTGGCGGCGTTGCGTTCGAACGTCCAGATGTAATCCATGAAAAGATAAATGAACGGATGGATTTGATAGCCCAGTCCCGCGCGGGCGATGGAACGATCGTTGAGGGTGAAGGCATCGGCAAGATCCTGGACCCCGGCCTTATCGTAGATGGCGCGGGCGGAAAATCGCGCCACCGAGCGGGAGAGCAGCGCCGCGGCGTGCAGCCGTCCGCTGTTGGCCTGTCCATCGATGCGCTCGTAGGTGCCGAGGATGCGGATGAAATTCAGGAAATCGCCGAGCAACTCACCATAAATGCCCTGCTCACTCGTTGTCCGCGCCACCAGTTGATCAGTTTTGCGGATGGGAATTGGCGAAGTTGGCTGGAAGC
>DASWHH010000565.1:0-7074 GCA_036398295.1 bacterium | reverse complement strand
AAATTCTCACGACTCTGGTTGGTTGCGGCCGCCATCGCTTCTATGTTGGCCTTCATGACAAAACCTGGAAAACGGTATTTCTTGACTGTACTTCTGTCAAGTGCAGCAGCCATAATTTATGGTCAGCGAATTTACCCGTTTATGATAGCGGTTTCATTTGTTCTCATTTACTGCAAATTTCGGAGACCAAAATTACGTTATGTTGGCGCCTTCGCAGCCGTGCTCATGGTCGCTTTCATCTTCTATGCCGAATATCGCTCTGGCCGCTCCACCAAAGAACTCTCGGTACCCGAGCTTGTCACGTTACAGCTCTTCGGGGAATGGCGTGAGTACAGCCTCGTTGTCAATGAATTAAGGGAGAGTAGAGACTTTTATCGTGAAGAGATTTTCCTTGGCGCGCTGGCGCCGCTGTTCCCCAAGCAAATATGGGCGGCATTTGGAATCGACAAGAACAGATTAGTTCAGGAGAACACCGCGATCTATGTATTCGGCAGGCAATTCAATAATCCTTTGTTGGGGATTCGATTAGGCACTATTGGCGAGGCATATGCGGGTTACGGACTTGTTTATGGCGTATGTCTTCAACTGTTTTTGTTTGGATTCCTTTTCGGAATCCTGGAAAAAATGTATGTCAACCTGAAGAAAGAAGATGCGAGGCTGTGCCTTATTTCCTTTTTGATCTCGGTGTTGATTTACCTGCCGATTTCAACATTATACGTTACCCTGGCGCACGCCGTGTTCTTCGGGTTTTTCTTGGTGGTGTATCAACTCATTGCCACGTATCGGGTGGCGAATAATAACGTAGCGCAAAACTTAAAATTTGCAAACGAGACCCTGGCGAAGACGTAACAGCCTCGCAAGGCTTAATAGCCTAGTAAAGGAATATGAACACATTAACCGTCAATAAAACCGAAGTAGGACTGTCAATTATCGTCGTTAACTGGAATACCCGCGAACTGTTGCACCAATGCCTCCGGTCGATTTATGACACGACCCGTCAAACCCGTTTCGAAATCTGGGTCATCGATAACGACTCGACCGATGGCAGCGCGGAGATGGTGGCCCGGGAGTTTTCGCAGGTCCACCTGGTTCGAAATAACGCCAATCTGGGATTCGCGAAGGCCAATAACATCGGCATACAAGACAGCCGTGGACGCTATGTGTGTCTCATCAACTCAGATGTGAAGGTGCTGGACGGCAGCCTGGATAGACTGTTTGAATATCTGGAGCAAAATCCAAAAACTGCGCTGGCCGGGCCACGCCTTCTCAACCCCGACCGCAGCCTGCAGATTTCGTGCTACGGGTTCCCGTCGGTCTGGAATACCTTCTGTTACGCTATGGGATTAGACCAGCTGTTTCCCCGTTCGAATCGCTTTGGCGGACTGTACCGCAAATACTGGCCGTATGACCGCGTCCGTGCCGTTGAGGTTATCTCCGGCTGCTTTGCTGTGGTGAGACGCGAGGCCATCGCCCTGGTTGGGTCGTTGGACGAAATGTTCTTCATGTACATGGAAGACTTTGACTGGTGCAAACGCTTTCACATGGCCGGGTGGCAGGTCGTGTATTTTCCACGCGCCGAGGCCGTTCATGTGGGCGGCGGCAGCTCTTCTGCAAGTTCTGCGAAATATTGGATCGAACGCAATCGCTCGCTCTTACTCTACTGGCAAAAGCATCACGGACGCGTTGGCAGGATGTACGCGGCCGGCATGATGTTGATCCGCCAGGTGCTGCGAGCGATTGCTGGCCTGCTGCGCTATATAGTCAAGCCTTCGGCCAAACTTGAAATCGTGCTGAAACTAAAAGAGTCGATGGCGAGCATTCACGGTCTTCTGAACTCTCACACATCCAAATCGTGATTAAAAAAAATATACAGGCAGCCGCTGGAGCGTTCATTCGCTTTTCTGGCTTGTACCGACTACTCAGTTCATTCGCCTGGCGCGCGCGCACCACCATCCTGGTTTACCACGATCCCCAGCCGGAGGTGTTTGGCCAGCATATCAAATTCTTGTCCAAATACCACACGTTCATCTCCCTGCAGCGACTGGTGGATGCTATCTACCAAAAAGACCGGTCCGAGATCCCCAGCGCAGCGGTGGTCGTCACCATCGATGACGGGCACAAAGGCAACGTGGGCCTCTTGCCGATCCTGGAGGCGTTCAACCTGCGCCCGACTATTTATCTGTGCAGCCATATCGTGAATACCCACCGGCATTTCTGGTGGCAGAGCGGCTATCCCGATCCCTACGCCTTGAAGGGGCTACCCAGTCCGCAGCTGCGGACGCTGTTAAAGAACGCGGTTGGTTTTGATCCGGAGCGAGAATATTCCGAGCGCCAGGCTTTGAATGAAACCGAGATAATGGAACTTCTGACGTGGGTGGAATTCGGGTCGCACACCAGATTTCATCCTATCTTAACCAATTGCGACGCGGACGAATGCGAGAACGAAATTCGGGAATCCAGGACCTGCCTGGAAGAGTTCTTGAATCGACCGGTGGATCACTTTTGTTTTCCCAACGGCAATTACGGCGAGCGCGAAATCAATCTCTTGAAAAAGCACGACTACCGTTCCGCCAGAACCCTCGAATGGGGTCGCAACAGCGTTGACGCCGATCCCTTTAGACTCAAGGTGGTGGAGATTCTTGACGACTCGTCCGTCAATTTGTTGTGTGCGCAGCTTTGCGGATTTTTTGGTTGGTTCAGGAAACTTTTGCGTCGGACCCGCCAGGCGCCGGCTGCGGCTCCGCCCGGTGAGGCGCTGGCAACTTTAGAAGACGAAATCGCGGAAGCTTCTGTATCCGGCCAATGAAAATCCTGGTGATAACCAACATATTTCCCAATTCCAAAAATCCCGATTCGGGCACATACGTGGCCGATCAGGTAGATTCGTTGAACCCATTCGTAGAGATCAAAGTGGTAGCGAAAACGCGGAGGTCGGCACTGGGTTTTGTCCCGTTTGCCTTTAAAATAGGGTGGGCCTCGCTGTTCACGAAGCATGATTTAATCCACGCGCATTATGGGTTTCACTCCGCCATGTTGCCGGTATTGCTGCGGCGCCAACCGCTGGTTGTGACGTTTCATGGCAGCGACGCGTTAATTGAGCCGACGCGGAACCGGTGTTATCGTTATTTGCAGCGATCCGTGGTTGCCCATGCAACCCACCTTGTTGCGGTGAGTCAGCAAGTTCAGGCCCATCTGGTAGGTGAATTGGGCGCCAACGCGAAAAAGGTCAGCGTCATCGCCTGTGGTGTCGACACCGAGCGGTTTCGCTTTCGTCCTCGAGCGCAGGCGCGTCGCCAGCTCAGTCTGTTACCAGAGATGAAACTTGCGTTATTTATTGGGCGGTTTACTCATGCTAAAGGTGTGGACTTGATCAAAACGGCCGCTTCTTCTCTCAAAGATGTCGACTTCTATTTTATCGGAACCGGGCCGTTGAAATGGCGGTCATCCAATTGCCATTTTATCGGACTCGTCGATCACGCCCACATTCCGCAATGGCTTAGTGCGGCGGATGTGGTGCTCTTGCCCAGCCGCTCCGAGGGGACTCCAGTGACAGTCCTGGAAGCGCTGGCATGCGAGACGCCGGTGATCTGCTCGGCCGTAGGCGCTTGTCCGGAGCTAATCGTGGACGGCGCCACCGGCTTGCTCATCCCAATTGGCGATGCCGGGTCCCTGGTGACGGCGATACAGAGGGCTTTGTCCGAGGTGAAATTCGATTCGCGGCTGGGGCGCGACTTCGTGGTGCAAAACTTTGATGTGAAGATCATTGCCGAAAAACTTCTTTCACTCTATTCAGGTGTGCTTAGTGCTGGCAAGACAAACGGTTCGCTACATAAAACCTCACCGAGAGCATAGACTTTGAATATCGCGATCATTGGTTGCGGCAGTATCGCAGCAACCCATCTGGCTGCCTCAAAAAAAGTTCGACCGGACGCTAAGATTTTGCTGATGGACACTCAGCGCCCTGCAGCGGACTCCCTGGCCAGGCAATTCGACGTTGCCGGAATTTATGACAATCTCGATCAACTTCTGAAGGAGTTGCCAGATGCGGCGCACATCCTGACGCCGCCCAGCACTCATTTCCTCATAGCCGAGCGTGTTCTGGCTGCTGGCTGTCATGTGTTGTTGGAGAAGCCCGCCACCGAAACCGGCCAGGAATGTGAGCGTTTGTGCGAAATCGCCAGCCGCCACAACAAGCTGATGGCAGTGGATTACAGTGTATTGGGCATGCCAGTGGTGAGGAAGGCACTGCGCGCCGTCCAGTCCGGAGAATTCGGCAGACTGATAGCGCTACATTGCGACTTTAGCTGTTCCTGGCCCGGCAACACCATTCCTTACGCCAACCCCAAGCACTGGGCGTATAATCTTCCGGGCGGCGTGTTGCAGAATATGGCCGATCATCCTGCCAGCCTGGTTTTGGCAGCCATGACGCCTATCTTGGAATACAAGGTCGCTTTCTCCACGTGCAACCTGCTTCCAAACGACAACCCTGACTTATTGCATGTGATGCTGCGCAGCGTCGATCAGATCGGCTCGTTTACACTGTCGTTAGGGCACGGTAGCAGTGAGCGGCGCGCCTGCTTCCTATGTGAGGATGCCACCATCGTGATTGACATGGGGAGACAACTCTTTGCCTGCCTTAAAGGACGGGGACCACAAAACGCGATTAAGAAGATGCTCTCAGGCATACAAGAAGGTAGCGCATTCACTTTTGGAACTCTTGCCAATGTGCTGCGAGTCCTAACTGGTCGGATGCGGCGGGATCCCGGGATCATGAACATCATCGCTAATTTTTACAATGCGATCTCCGGCCAGGAACAGTTGTGGATTGTTCCTGAAACCGCGCTGGCCGTCACCAGCTTGTTAGAAAAAATTTGGCTTGAAATAGGGGTGGCAAAAGAGCCGGGCGCGATGGCGAGGTTTGACTATGCTCATCCCGGGCGCGCCGCCATGCCTGAGGAGCACAGGTGAAAGCACTCGTTACCGGTTACAGCGGCTTTTTGGGGCGCCATGTGGCCCGCGCTCTGCGCGCCGAGGGCTGGACGATTCGCGTGTTGCTGCATCAAAAAACCGTGGCCCGAAATGATCTTATTCGCGAAGTCGATGAGGTGATTTGGGGTTCTGCAGTAGATCAAGAGACGATTTGCCAGGCGGTGGCGGGCGTGCAGGCGTTGGTGCATTGCGCCTGGGCGCACCGGGATCCAGGCTTGAATGAACGAGCCGCTGAACTGCTGGCGGCGGAAAGTGTGAGCGCTGGCGTACAACACTTTGTTTTTGTGAGTTCGGTCGCAGTGTACGGCATGTCGGTGAAAAGCACTGCCCCTGTGCACGAAGCCGCCCAATTGGCTCTTGGCGAGGAATTGAAATTCGCGTATCCGGCGGAAAAAATCCGTGTTGAGAAGCTGCTGCTTGCTTACCGTCGCAATGCCATGAAACTGGCGATTCTGCGCCCGGGCCCCATTTTCGACGACCGCAAAAGTCCCTGTAAGAAAATCGTCAGAATCGGTCGGCATGCTTTTGCTATAGGGCTGGGCACTGGCCGTAACCGGATGCCCTATATTCATGCTCGAGATGTTGGACGCGCGGTTGCAGCCTGGTTAAAGCATGGCGCTGCCGACCAGATTTTTAACGTCACCCCCAGCCAATGTTTGCGGGTTGGCGACTGGTATCGCCAATGGGGAAGGGCGCATCACATGACGTTGAATCCAATATTTATCAGGCCCCTGGTAATCCGTTCTCTAAGCTTGGCATTGACGGTGTTAAAATCGGTTTTTGGAAAACCGGGCAAAGTTGATTCGAGCTACGCGATTGCTTCGGCCACCCGTGATTTGATTTACAGCAACGAAGCGATCAAAAGGAATTTGGGTTGGACGGATGAGTCAACAAAAGACTACTACGCGAACACTGAGTAATTGGTGAATTTGCCGGCTGACAAAACTATGCCTCGTGTGGTGATGGTAGCTTTATCATATTACCCCGACGATCCCCGCATTCGCCGCGAATCCGAGACGCTGGCGCGCGCGGGCTACGCGATCGATATCCTCTGCTTGCGCAATCAACGCCAGCCAAAGGTCGAACACTTTGGATCCATCATCGCCCACCGTATAGTGGAGGGTATGAACAAAGAGCGCTTATTTTTCTATCTCTGGCTGTCGACAAAATTCATGGTCGCGGCGTTTATTCATCTCAACAAGTTGCGTATGCGTCGCCAGCATGCGCTCATCCACGTTCACAACTTGCCAGACCATTTGGTGTTTGTTGGGCTGTGGCAGAAGGTGCGTGGCCTTCCCATCATTTTAGACCTGCACGATCTGACAGTGGAGCTTTTTGAGTCGAAGTGGCGCCATCGGCGCGGCAGGGTGATGCGGCCGCTGCTGAAAATGGTTGAAAAACTGTCATGCGGATTTGCGGATGAACTCATTACGACCAGCATCGGGTTCAAAGAGCGCCTGTCGGCTCGTGGTGTCCAACCAGAGAAAATTACCCTGATCCTGAATTCCGCCGACGAGCGTATTTTCCGCAACCAATGGCCACGTGAGTTTACAAAGAGTGAACGCGGGACCAGGCTCCTCTATCATGGTACCGTTGCCGAACGCTTTGGTTTGGACGTCGCCATAGACGCTTTGGCCAAGGTGCAACAGGTCATTCCTGAGACCACCCTGAGCATTTATGGCAAATACGATACCGTCTATCGCGCCCAGTTGGAAGCGCAAGTGACGCAGCTGGGATTATCGGATCGGGTTCATTTTGGGGATTATCTTCAACTGGAGGAAATCCGCGAAATCATCGCAAAATCAGACATTGGGATTGTTCCCTACCGAAGCGATGGCTTCATGGACCTTGCCCTTTCTACTAAAACTTTCGAGTACGTGACGATGCAGCTTCCAGTGGTCGCATCGCGGCTACCGGCTTTGCAAAACATTTTTGATAGCAATTGCATTCGCTATTTTGAACCGGGCCGCGCCGTTGAGTTAGCGGAAAAAATAATCGAGTTTTGTTTGAACCCAGCTTTGCGCCGCAGCTGCGCGGAGCGCGCCCGGCAGGCATACCAGGCTAACGCCTGGCCTGTCATGGAGG
>DASWHH010000564.1:0-14011 GCA_036398295.1 bacterium | reverse complement strand
TCGCCATCGTACCCGGCCGGGGTATGGGCCTGCTCATTTCCAATTTGCATCATAAGCAATCCTATAATTATTATGTTGGCTGTCATCAAATCTGCCTCCGGTTTTCTCGCTCATGGTTCATCGGTAAAATTGTGATCTACTTTTGGCCTGGCCTCTCGGTTGGCAACGTTCCAACCAGTCAAATAAACCAGCCGGGCGATGCGCGCCATCTTGTCGAAATTGATTTTGTCCACGGTGTCCGTGACTTTGTGGTAATCCTCATGCACTCCGGAAAAATAAAAGACAATGGGGATGCCGTGACGGGCATAATTATAATGATCGCTGCGATAATAAAAGCGATTGGGATCGGTTTTATCGTTGAAGGTGTAGTCGAAATTCATGCCGACGATGGCGTTGGCGGCAAGGCTGACCTGGTGCAGCTCCGACGAAAGAAAATCCGAACCGATGATGTATACCGAATTGGAATCGTTGCGCCCGATCATGTCCATGTTAAGTTGCGCCACGGTGTTTGTCAATGGCACCAGCGGATGGTCGGTATAATAACGCGAACCCAGTAAGCCTTTTTCCTCCCCGGTGTGGGAAACAAACAGCAGGCTGCGCCTGGGGCGCTCGAAGTTTTTGGCAAAGGCACGGGCAATTTCCAACATGCCGGTGGTGCCGCTGCCGTCATCGTCCGCGCCATTGAAGACATCGCCGCTACCATCGACGCCAACGTGGTCGTAATGCGCGCCAAAGGCGACTACCTCCTCTTTTAAAACCGGATCGCAGCCTTCTAAGTAGGCCACCACATTTTGAGTGGATTTGGTTTCGGCATGGACTTTGAGGTCGATCGCCAAATGGGTTTTCTTGAGTTCAAACGACTGCGATGATTGCTTTGCCAAAATTTTAGCGCGTAAACGTTCGCAGGTCCAACCGTTGGACTCGAGCAGCGAATCCGCCAACCGGGTGGTGACGTAAAGCAGCGGCAAATCATCGGAATCATCGACGAGCTTGACGCTGGTACGGTTCAGCCAGCGCCGGGTCAGCGCTTCGTTTCGCGACAGGAAGCGATCATTTACGATGACCAGCGCGGCCGCCCCGGCATCCTTCGCGATCGCCGCCTTGTTCCTTCCCTCCCGAAACGTGGCGGGGGCAATCGAAAACTGCTTGATGCCAGCCGAGTCCGAGAATTGTGGGGTGCCGGAAAACACCAGCAGAATCTTGCCGGCGGTTTTGAGACCCTTAAAATCGTTGTAACCTTCCTCCTCGCTGGTAAACCCGAATCCCGCAAAAACCACGGGGGCTTCAATCAGTCGGTCCCCGCTCAGGTGGGCCAACGCCACAAAATCTTTGAAGAGCGCGTACGGAGCGGAGCTTTTTTTGCGCGGTCCCACGATCGCCAGGTTGGTGAGGGTGTCAAGCCGGCTTTCCCGAATCAAAAATGACTGCAGCATCGACGACTGGCCGGGAGCGGGCGTCAGTCCGATCAGGCGGTATTGCGATTCCAGGAACTTGGCGGCGATATCGAGCCCGCGGTGGCCGGTGTCCCTCCCCTCCAGTTCGTCGGCTGCTAAAAAGGTGAGGATGGCCTTCATGCTTTCCGGGTCGATGGTATCGAAGCCGGGGCGCGCGGCGTCGGGTACCGGCACGGAGGCAAAAATGGAAACACAAAACAGTAGATTCCCCAAAAAAACCCCAGACAAGATATTTTTGTTACGCATGATGTCCTTCTCGTTTCGATGACGTTTTATTCGACAGTTTGGAGAAAAACTTTTTCGACCTCATCCGGCAGGTCGATTGGAACGAAATAGTCAGACGGATAGAGATAATCCTCCCCGGATTCGTCGATAACCCTGACGTAGTTGCTTTTTTCAGCCGAATCATCCGGAAGAAACTGATAAATCTTCCGCAGTTCCAAGTCAGGCTCGGAATTGGTGATGCAAACACCGAATTGAACCTTTTGAGATTTTTTCATATTACGTCAATCCAAATAACATTTGATTTTGATTTTCTTCCTCCCGATACCATGCGCTTCATACCAGTGAATCTCGGCTTTCCTAATTTCCCCTGAATTGAGACGAACGGTGGCCTGACCTTTCCGTTTTCTCCAACGGCCTTTCCCGTATTGCTTGTGTAACCGACCAAGATCTCGAATCGATTTTCCTATGGCGATAGTTTCGATAGAATCGATTTTTCCGACAATCTCGAAATGCATTCAGCCGATCACACCCGCAAGTTCTCCCGCACCACTTTATCCTTGCTCACCCGCCAGATTTTCGAATCGAGATAATAATGCTGCATCGCCCAGCCTAACAAAAAGGCAGCGAAGATGCGTTCGCCCAAATGCAACGCTGCCGGATTTTTTACGCCGGCCATCATGCCGAGAGAATTGAGCACCACTTGATCCAATTGCAGACCCGTGAGAGCCTGCAACCAGTCGATCCACGGCCCGCGGTAAAATAACAGGGTGAATCCCAATCCAACCAGGGCGTACACCGCAAAGTTTTTGAACAGTATCTTCACCCAGCGGTAACCCGGCTCGGTCTTGCCGCTGTATTTATTCTGCGCAAACGAATACACAATACAATGATATTGAATGTTGTGCCCAATGGTCACCAGCGGCACGATGAACACCGCCATGATGGGATGACTGAAGGCCACAAAATGCAGGGGAACAATCAAAAGCATGTACAACAGTTTGCTGCCGTTTAAGATGTGCCCCGCGCGCCAGAGCCGGATCTGAAAAACAATGTAGCCGGAGATGGTAATCAGGTAGAGCGCCCAGGTTAATGGATATACCGCCGAGCCAACGCTGACATTCCCGAGGATCGGTGTTCGCAGACCGAGGTCGGGGAAGCCCGGCGTACGGGCATAAAAGGAGCTGGTCAGGAACATCGCCAGCGGCAGGTAAAGGCTGAGATTGAAAAACCAGTAGTCGACTCTGTTGATGAGATCGCCGTGGTCGTTGGCCTTGCGTTTATACAGTGCAAAAAAGCCCCAATGCTGACGAACGACGTGATAATAGGCCCACAGGCGAAAGAACACGAAAAACAGAATTCCGCCCTGCGCGAGAACTGCGCCCGAAAACGTCACGCCGAAACGCGCAACGGCGCTGCCGATCATATAAGGCACGACGATGGCGACCGGCCCTAAAAAAAACCACAGGAACGAACGCCGGATCTCCCGGCCGCGCACCCGCCATTCGTCGGGATCGCAGAGCGTTCGGCCTAACGTGGCCCAAACGTGGGGCGCATCGAGCAGCAACGCCCAGCTCACCACCACCAGAAAGTAGAGATTCAACGGGATGGTCCGGCCGCCGAAGTTGATGACCGAAAACGCATCGTTCATCGGATCGTTTAGAGTCCGGATGGCCATCCAAATCACGGCCACGTACAGCCAGCCGGCCAGCGCCGAGCCAATGTAAAACAGCAGATCCTTTTGTGGACTCAATATCCACGTGAATTTGAGGCGCTGGGAAAGCTGGTTAGGAATTGCGACGTTCAGTTCAGCCATTTAGATGTAATAGGAATAAATTGGCAAAAAGTAATCCTTCACGGCCAAAAATGCAAGCAATTTGTCCGACACCCGCGACGGAGATCCCCATCGAAAAAATGCTTGATATTGAATCACGATTTGGTTAAGATCTGCCGTCGCCTCTCTGTACCACAAACTTGCAAAAACATTTGGTTTCTGAGCAAGCTTGTTAGCCACGGATTTACACTTATGAAACACTGATTTTTTGAGCCTCACGTTTTTGAGTGCTATTTTTCCGTTCAACTAAATAAAAGATCTCTTCAAGTGTGTTTCATGTTTCTAACCACATCAATCTGTGCTCATCCGTACTACAGATTTGTAAAACATTGCTTTTTTAGCAAAGTTATTTTATGGGGTGAAATTCGAATGTCGAAATCCGAAATCCGACACAAATTCGAAATTCAAATATCCAATGACGGCCCCTTGCGTGTCAGTGGCGAATTGACTCTTTATCCGGTCTCTCAGGGCTCAAGTGTTATCATGTTTTGAATGTGACTTTTTGAATTTGTTTCGGATTTCTGAGATTATTTTTGGTTGCGGCCAAAGGCTGCGCTAAGAAAATCCGTGGCATCTTTGGTTGCCTGCCCGTCCGGCAGGCGGGCGGCTTTGCCGCGCTGTGGTTTCTGCCGCCAGTCAGTGGTAAAAATTAACAACGCTCACCATCATGATGACTCAAACGCGTCGCGTCAAAATTCGAGCGCTGGAATTCTGTCTGCTCTTTTGTATTTTTGACGCCTCCTCATTTGGACAGTCTCTCGACAGCCTGACACGAGAAACTGCTGCGGTGGCTTTCGAGCAAGCCTTGCAGCTTCAGCGCGAAAAACGTTTTGGCGAAGCCACAAAGCAACTGGCACAGCTCATCCGAACCGATCCAGAGTTCATCGATCCAACCCGCGGCTCAGCCTGGTTTGCGCTGGGGAGAACTGTGCTGGCGTTGGAGGGCCATGAGCGGGCGTTGCTGATCTGGCTAACCGGTTACGAAAAACTGCAGGCCAATCACCTGGTCGACTTGAACCTGAACCTGGAGCTGGTGCGCCGGGCGGTGCAGTTTGAAAAAGTCGAGCATTATGACCTGGTGACCTCAGCTTATTATGAAATCTTAGAACGGGCGCATCCTATCGATGACGGGCTAATTTTTCAACCGATTCTTGAGCAAAATGTGATTTTGTTGCCGGAGGAACAACGAGATCAAATATTGAAAGACCTGCGGCGGAACCCGGCCTCGAGCTATCCCGGCACGGTGTTGCTGCAATTCTGGCGGCGCGAGGATGTCACGCCCGCCACCCTGGTCAACGAACGGCTCGTCGAACATCTGCAACGAGTCGAATATGCGCTGCATAACTTCTCATCCCAACACCCACGCGGTTTCGACGACCGCGGCATCATCTTCGTAAAATTAGGCAAACCGGATGTCTGGAAGTCCTCACGGCGCGATTACCTTGCGCTAGTGGAACATCATCACCATGAAATCTGGTACTACGATTCCATTGATCCCAGCCTCAACTACTTATTTGTTGATCGCGGCAAAGGCTACGAGCTGTCGTTCTTGAGTTATGAAAATGAATATGATCGTGAAAAGAAGGATCCGGATATTTCTACCAACGTGCTCTCAGCGGTCGAAGAAATTCCGGTGATGGTGCGCACCGCGCGCTTTCTCGAAAACGACGGCGCCACCCGCCTGGAAATGTATTTCGGAGTACGCAAAGCGAATTTGATGGTGAGGGAGCTGGAACCGCTGCTGCCGCACGATACGTTGACGGTCAAATTGTTGACCACCGTTGAAGACCTTAATTTGTGGCCTTTGAATACCAGCCAGGAAACCGTCAGCTCTTTCACCGGCAACGATGCCCTCAACAACGAGGTGATGACTTTCTGGACCGCGACGCAAACCCGCGAGGACAGCTTCTTTGTCAGTTGCCAGTTGGAAACCTGGCTCAAAAGTTTTGGCACGGAATTTCAACAGCAGGCCAATAGCAGTCTCCGAACCGCGTGGCGAGAAAATTATTCGCGCTCCGAGAAACTGTTGAGGCTGTCACCCCTGCGCTCGCATTTGCAGCAGGCCCTGCGCTTGGAAAAGAATCCCTTGCTAATGAGCGATCTGCAGATCTCCGATCACGTGGTCCTCGATTCCCCAACGCCGACCATCAACAAGGGGAAGATTTTCATTGCACCCTTTTCTTCAGCAGATGTGAATCGATCGACGCTGCTCTACGTCTATTTCGAAATCTATGGGCTAACGCTCGCACCTGAAACCAACTATCGGATTACTTACGAAGCCGAGGTCACCAAACCCAAACGCCGCTTTTTCGGCGCGGTGAAATCCCTTTTCGGCGCCGGGCCGCATGGAAAAGTACGGCTGGAATCCGATTACTCTGGCAAGATAGCCCATCCCCGCGAGTGGATTGCCCTTGATCTGAAAGCCCTCTCTCCCGGAGAAGCACGCATAACCATTTCCGTACAGGATTTGCATTCGCAGGTGATGGCCAAACGGTCGGTGAATTTTAATCTCCTCTAATCAAAATGACCTCCATTGGTTTACTGTTCGTCATTCCACTCATACTCGGCCAAGAGAGCCGCTTTACCGCCCCGGCCAACCAGGACTCGCTGCACATCTTCTTTCGGGAAGCGATGGCGCTCATCAACGAACAAAAATTTGATGAGGCCGAGACCCTTCTCCATCGGGTTATCGCATCGCAGCCGGCCTTTGTGGACTCACTCCACGGATCCGCTTGGCTGGCTTTAGGCGAAATCTACCATCAGCAGAATCAATCGCAGCTGGCTGTCGACACGTGGTTTGCCGGACTGCAGGAGTTGAATCAACGTAACCTTTTTGATCCTTTGCTGGGGGAAGCATTTGTTGAAGAGGCGGTACAGCTGGAAAATGTCGATCCGGAATTCATCACCGACACTTACTACGCAGTCTTGGAACAAGCCGATGCTGCGCATCACTCGACGTTGTTGGAGCGAGCATTCGCAACCTGCAGCTATTTTTTGAGAGAGGACATTCAGCAGGAATTTTCAACGCTGCTGGCTGCGAAATCCGCAACCGCTCGACCGGGCCAGTTGTTGCGCCAATTTTGGCGCCAACAGGACTTGACGCCGGCCACGCCGGTCAATGAACGACTCCTCGAGCACCTGCAACGGGTGGCATACGCCCGCCGCCACTTCACCAAAGAAGACGCGCGTGGCTTCGATGATCGCGGCGGCGTCTACGTGCGCTTTGGCCCGCCATCGGCGAAAGCCTCGGCCGGCACCATTGGACTCGATACCACGGGCGAAGATCCGCGGGTTTACTATTTTAAGCCGCATGAAGTGTGGTCATACCGTTTCCTCGGCATTCACATCTTCTTTCCATTCGTCGATTTGCAGGATGGGCAAGGATTTGTTCAGGTGGAACGCATCGAGGACGCCATTCCGAAAGATTCCTTCTCATCCGGCGGCACCAAGAGCCAGCGTGGCTCCACCGCGAAAATTGACGTGCGCCTCTATTTTTATAACCAACTCGCCAAGTCCAATCCGTTTTTTTACCAGTGGGCAAAGGAGCTGCAGGACATCAAAGGCGATCCGGTGCTGGCGAACACCGGATTCATGGATGAGGAAATGCCCAGCCTGGTACGCAGTCTCAAGTCCATCCATGCTACCACGACACTGGACTTTCAGGCGGAAGAGATGCGCGTCGAACGCACGCCCGACGTTGCCTCACAGGTTCTGGGGGACGTTGCGGATCTGCCACTGGCGGTGCAGACCGCGCGCTTCCTCGAACGCGATGGCACCACCCGGGTGGAACTCTATTTCGGATTCAGCAAGAACGAGCTCGTGCACAGGGATCTCCTCCCCATTTTGCCGATCGATACCGTGGCCGTCGAACTGGGACTCGTCATCGAGGACATCAGTTATTGGCCGCAGGCGTCGCAATTTGTGGATCTCGTTTCGATAATTGGCGAGGAGTTTGCGCCGGCGCCCGATACCATCCTCGGCCAGGTCTCGGTGAAAACCAATCTGCCCAATTTTTTTGTCAGCGGGCAAGTTGAAAGCTGGCTAAAGGGACTGGGAATGGGCGCGGCCGTGACCTCAAAAACCGCCGCAAGTTTTTCCGCTACGGAAAGTGACTCGCGTTCGCTGCTTAAGCTCACCTCATTTCGTACGGCCCGACAGCAGCAATTACCGAGAGGAGCTTCGTTGCGTTTAAGCGATCTGCAAGTTTCAAAAAAAATTGTGGAAGGTGCGGAAAAGCCGACACCCAGTAAAGGCGCGCTTCAGGTTGAGCCCTACCCGTTCCGCCAGGTGAGTCGCAAAGCCCCGCTTTTCCTCTATTTCGAAATCTATGGCTTGCAGCTGGCAGCGGAGAGCTCAGTTGCCCGTTACCGCATCGCCTACGAGGCCGAGCAGTTGAGCACGAGACAAGGTCTGTGGGGCAAACTCAAATCGATCATTGGCCGGGGCGCGGGAGGGCGTGTCGAGTTAGACTCGGAATACACCGGCAACGCCTCCGACACCCAGGAGTGGATCGCCCTCGATCTGAGTGCGCTACCAAAAGGCGAGGTACAGCTCCGGGTTAAGGTGACGGATTTGGTTTCCGGCGATGCATCGCAGAGAGAAATTGCGCTCGAACTTTTTTAAATTTGATTAGAATTGATTCAATTCTCGAACGAAGTTCTCTTATAATGAAATCATAGTTAACAAACCTTTGCAATGGATGCCTAGAAATCCGGCCGGAAAATGAATCGTGCGATTAAAGCATCCTTCGACTTCGCTTCTAAAAAAGCGGGGAGACCTGTGGTTTGTCATGCCCGAATGCTTTTGTCGGGCATCCATCATCCCCGCTAAATGGATTCCCGCTAAAAACATGCGGGAATGACATAAAAAATGTTTTGCGAGAATGCATTTTCGACTTTCTTTCTAAAAAAACGACCCGTGTCGTTAAACCTCAGGATGAGGCTAAATCTCTTCATGGTGAGTCCCGAAGCTTCGGGAAACCATGATTTCATGCGCTCACTCATTTTCCGACCACGTTTCTATAGGAGGGGGGTCGGGCGTACGCCCAAACGGTATCCGCCTAAAATGTCCAGGCAGCTGTGCCTCAACATCACTTTTGTTGGAGATAGGGCTCTGGGGCACGGTTACGGGGCATCCTATGAAGGCCGTTCATTATTTTGAGCGATGAGCTCTGAACTGACCCCCACCCGGCCCCCCCCAAATCCCAAAGAGCGGAATTTGGGGGAGGAGGAGGAGTCTCTTAAATTCCCCGCTGAAACTCCCATCCCGGGCGAACCACACAAACCCGGAAATGTCTCACCTCACAACACCTTGTTTTAGGTGCGTACATTGTTGTCGCATGTGGCTGGGTGCCCTCGAAAACATGCAACCTAAAAATCATATACTTAAGTCGTTTTCACAATAAAACTATTTGTGCGTTTTTTTGGTATGCTTATTGTTTGAGGTAGCCTGTCACTAATATCAACTGCATAAACCAAAAAGGGGAAGATTTCCAAAAGTTTACAGGAAAATTCTGCATTTTTACAATCTCGACTGTAGAGTTAGAATTGATTTAGTGTTTGCGAATCTGGCTCTTTTTCAAACAAAATTGGAAATGGTGATTAATGGTAAAGCAGGTTTAGGCAAAAAGAGTCACTGCTACCCGGAACCCTGGAGTGCTCACGGTCTTCTGACATGGAATCTCGTCCGAGTAATAAACCGAAAATGCCTGCGACCCTCCTGAAATGGAACTTCTTCCGAAACCAGCGACGCCTAACCGGGATTGCCAGACCAGG
Organism: bacterium; assembly: GCA_036398295.1. Taxonomy (GTDB): domain Bacteria; phylum Zhuqueibacterota; class Zhuqueibacteria; order Oceanimicrobiales; family Oceanimicrobiaceae; genus DASWHH01. The sequence goes on along the minus strand of DASWHH010000564.1, from coordinate 4,727 downwards.
GACGGATTCAAAATTCGACCTGGCGCACGAACTCCGACATTAGAAATCATCATTACAGGACAACCTTAATCCCTTTCACTAAAAAGAGTGGAGGTACAAGATGTCGTTGCATACAAGGACCGCAACAGCTTTGAGAAAGAAGCTACAACTTTCTCCCAAGTTCTCAAAAGTGCTGCTTAACGAGGACGGCACCATCAAACTTGATTACTTGCCGAAAGCCAATCGCGGGATTAACAGTCTCTATTCCCAGGGCGTGCTATTTCTGAAGACCATCTATTGGAAGCTGTTAGTCTCTCCGTTCTTCTTGGTGATGATGATCTCCGTGATGCTAATGGTGCCGCGGAAGTTACTGCTCTTCAAGAAGGTTGTTGTTGAAATCTATAGCGATACCAAGAGAATCCTGAAGAGATTGCTGGACATCCTTGGCGCCGTACTCGCCTTGACGGGCTCCTCCCTGGTTTTTTTGATTCTGCCGATCTTGATAAAATTAGACTCCAAAGGCAGCGTCATCTTTAAACAGGTGCGGGTTGGCAAAGACCGTCGCAGAAAGGAGCGGAGAATGATCGCTCTCGACGTCCCGGTCGACCGTCGCCAGGCGAATCGCCGACAGGACGATCTCCTGGGCAAGCCCTTTGTGGTTTACAAATTTAGAAGTATGAAAGAAAACGCGGAGAAAAAGACCGGTCCGGTGTGGGCGACCGACGACGATCCGCGGGTTACCAATGTTGGCAAAGTCTTGAGACCTTACCACCTCGATGAACTGCCCCAATTTATCAATATCCTCAGGGGCGAGATGAGCTTGGTCGGTCCGCGGCCGGAAAGACCTGAGTTTATCAGCAAACTGCGCAGCGCCGTTCCTAATTACGAAAAGCGCTTCAAAAGCAAACCCGGGCTGACGGGACTGGCCCAGATCAGCTGCGGATACGACACCTCCATCGACGATGTCAACAAGAAATTGGCCTATGATTTATACTACATAGAAAACAGCCACATTTCGACTGACATCAAGATCATTTGTGATACGGTCAAGAACTTGCTGGTGAAAAACAAAAGCAATGGAACCGCTACGCAGTAGGCGCGATATGGGTTCCATTGCGCGTGTATCATTACTCTCGGGACGTGAGAAAATATGGCGAAGTTCAAGCTAAGCATTGTTCTTACTAATTTTCTGATTCTGGTAACTGTCTTTCAGCTCGATGCACAACAAGATTCCAAAAAAGAAAATGATTCAAAAACTGTAACCATTGCATCTGTTCCTGCCGGTGCCTTAGTCGAGATCTCAGGTTCCCACAGCTACGTCGGCCGCACTCCCTATGTCATCCCCTATGATTTAGCCGGAAGGTACAAGATCAAAGCCAGTAAGGAGGGCTACGAAACTCTGAACTCCAACCTCATACTGGCGGCGCAAAGAGGCGTGAGTCACATCACCGTCAGGCTGTACCCCAAGACGCGGTTCAAAGCGGCGATTCGTTCGCTGAGCCTTGCCGGCTGGGGCCAGATTTACGGCCAGAACCGGGTTAAGGGATTGTTGTTTACCGCGGGACAGGCCAGCGCCGGCCTCGTCACCTTCCTGGCAGTTAATAAGTACGGCGATCAAAAGGACGATTATGAAGCGGCCGTCAAAAGATTCGATGAAGTGAAATTCAATCTCACTGAGGCGGAACGAGCGTTTGCGCTGGTGCAAAAGGAATTTAAAGAGGCGGATGATGCTTTGAGTTTCCGCAACACCATGATTTATGTGACCGTCGGTTTCTGGCTGTACAATGTGGTCGACTCCATCTTGTTTTTCTCCAAAGAGCGCTCTCCGCTGGTTAGTGATGGTGTCAGGCGTTCCCCCAATTTGTCGGGCAGCATAAGTCAAGACCAGGTCATGCTCACCATGCAATTTGGCTTCTAATATGCAGACGATGATGAAAATTTTGTGGAGTTTTCTTTTGCTAACCTGGGGCTGCACCAACAGTCTCGAACCCACCAAATTCGATCCGACGGTTTACCCGTTATCTCCGCTGGATTTGAAGGTGACCATTGGCGACGGCGCCATCGTGCTGCGCTGGAATCATCCTAAAGCTGACGAAATCGACCGCTATTTTATCTATCGCAAGATTGCCGCCGACTCCGGGTTTGTCAAAATTGATTCCACCATTACCCTGAGCTACACCGATAGCGACGTCATTAACGGCGTGTCATATCAATACGGCGTTTCGGCGATGCAGGGCCAGTTTGAGGGCGCGCGGACGGTTTCGGCGGTCGGCATCCCCACCGTTTTCGGCTTGATCATCAACTCCGGCGCTGAATTCACCAAATCGCGCTCGGTGGTTTTGGCGTTGATAGCCCCGCTGGGAACGACCTTCATGAAAATCAGTAACGATTCTACTTTTGCGAATGCGCAATGGGAGCCATATCTTATTTCCAAACCGTGGACGCTTTCTGAAGAAGATGGCGTCAAGACCGTCTACGTGCACTACCGCGATGCGGGTGAAAACGAAACCAATCGCCCCGCCTCCGATGACATCACCCTCGACCGCAAAGCGGTTATCGGTGAAGTGACGCAAAATACCGCTGGCCAAATCAAGTCGGCGGGCCAGTTTATCCATTTCACCCTGACTTCGGGCGAGATCAAAGGCGTGGCCGCGGTTGACATCGGCACCGTGCGCACCAATATCATCCTCTTCGATGACGGCACCAATGGCGACAACACCCGGGACAACGGCGTCTACGAACGTGATTTCCAGATTCCCACCGGTCTCGAGGTGACGGATGCCACCGTCACCGGGCACTTCACCGACCAGCTTGGCAACCTGGCGGAGGCGGTGGAGGCGATGGGGCGGGTCACCATTCAAAATCCACCCATGGCCGTCACCCTGCTGCCCCTCGAGTCGGTCAACGGTTCCAGGACTTCATTACGCGTTTCCTGGACCACCAGTCCGGATCAGGATTTTGCCAGTTATAAATTGTACCGGTCGTTGACGGCCAACGTCACCACCAGCTCGATGCTGGTGACGTCCATCGAATCGAAATCTACCATTAGTTTTGTCGACCCGGGTCTGCAGGAAAACGTCACCTATTTTTACCGGTTGTACGTGTTTGACAGCAGCGGACTGAGCACTGCCAGTAATGAAGTCAGCGGCACCACCGCTGCCAATTTGCCGCCAACCGCGGTAACGTTATTTGACCCCGAACCGATTTCCGGTTCCACCACTTCCTTGCGAATTTCCTGGACGCAAAACAACGATCCGGATTTTGCGAGTTATAAGTTGTACCGCGCCCTGACCGCCGGGGTGAGCAGCAACTCCACCTTTGTCGCCAACATTGAATCCAGAGCAACCCTCAGTTTTGTGGATGCTGGTCTGGAAGACAATACCCTTTATTACTATCGGCTCTATGTCGTCGACAGCGGCGGACTGAAGGCTGAGAGCAATGAGGTAAATGGTTTAACCCCGACAAATGAAGCGCCGACAGCAGTGACGCTTTTGAACCCCGAACCGCTGGTGGGCTCCAACACTTCCCTGCGCCTGTCGTGGACGCAAAACAACGACCCCGATTTTGCGAGCTACAAATTGTATCGATCTCAGGCTCCGGGCGTGAGCCCCAGTTCCACTTTTGTGACCTCCATCGACGCGCGCTCGACCTTGAGTTTTGTCGATGCCACCCTGAGCGAGAATACCCTCTACTATTATCGCCTCTATGTGTTTGATAGCGGCGGCTTGTCTACGGAAAGCAACGAGGTCAGTGCGACGACCTCGGCCAACTTGCCGCCGGCTGCGGTGACGCTTTTGGAACCCCTCGGCTCCGCGACCTCGATGAACATTTTCTGGACCAAGAATGACGACCCGGATTTTGCCAGTTACAAGTTGTTCCGGTCCAGCAGTCCCGGTGTCAGCGCCAACTCGACCTTCGTGATCTCTTTCTCCTCCTCGTCCACGCTCAGCCATGTGGACAACAACTTGCAGGAGAACACCACCTATTTCTACAAGATTTTTGTTTTCGATACCGGCGGTCTGAGCTCGGGCAGCAATGAAGTCAGCGGCAGCACGTCCGTCAATGAGCCACCCAAAGCGGTTGACTTAGCTATGCCCCTGCCGGTCAACAATAACACCGCACTCAGGTTGTCGTGGTCGCTAAGTACGGAGAGTGACTTTCATTCTTACCGGGTTTATCGCTCGGATAGCTCGCCGGTCGATACCACCCAGGCCGCCATTGCTATCCTCAATAACATTGGCGCCACGACGTATGATGACAGCAGCATCGACACCGGGGTTGACTACTTTTACCGGGTCGCGGTATTTGACAAAGGCGGGCTATCCGCCGGCAGCAATGAAGTAACCGGAAGACTCAATCCGTGAACTGGTTAATGCGAAGAATTTAGTTAAAACATGAGTGCAATTTGGAACTCACCCCCCGGCCCCCTCTCTTGGAAAGAGAGGGGGAGCAAGAGTTTGGCAAAGGGGATAGGGGAGTCGATTCCCCGAGTCTGCAAAAGTGTTCAATCAAAAAGTCCCCTTCTCTTTTCAAGAGAAGGGATTTAGGGGATGAGTTAGGTAAGCTGGACAAACACCAGAATGCAGCAATCCTTGAACTGAAGTTGATGTGGAGAATTTTATTGAATGATGATAGTGCCGGCATTTGGAACTCACCCCCCGGCCCCCTCTCTTGGAAAGAGAGGGGGTGTCGTGGACAGACGCGAATTTGACAGAACGGCAGAAGTCCCCTACTCTTGTAAAGAGCAG
>DASWHH010000563.1:0-3204 GCA_036398295.1 bacterium | reverse complement strand
CAGAAGGTAAACTGGGCTTGATTGGTCAGACTTAGTTCCGCATTGAAGAGCTTATCGGGGATGGCGCTCTGACCATTCTGCAGCGTGGCAGCCACCACCAGTGGAATGTCGTAACGCTCCGTCAGCGCATCAATCAATGGTTTGACCGTGGCGAGCGATTCGGTTTGGTGCCAGTTAAAAAGGACCACATATCCCAGCAGTTTTTTTGAAATGAGGTCCCAGGAAGAATTGAGCTGGTTTTGTGAAAGTTTGAGACCGTAAAGATGAAGGACAAGCTGGCTATTTATTTGCAGTTTGCCAAAAGCCAGATTGTCGGTTTCCAAAAAAAGTTCATCGCAGACGGCTTTGACGAATTTTCGGTTGGTCTCCACACCCGGACTGACTATAGCAATTTCGCCGATTCTCATTTGAGCACTCGTAGGGGGTTCGCAACCGGTCGGATCAAAAATCACGTGCAGATTTCAAAATAGCATGCCAAATTGATCATCCCCTCCGTTCGTGAGTTTTTCGGAAAGTTTTTTGCGGATCATCAACAGCTCGCTTTTGTTCAAATAAATGCGATTTTTTTGCGCAACCAAATCCGACCATCTTCGGCTACGCGCCCGGCGCTCCGCCCGGCGCCGTTCACCATGTCGGCGATCGGCGTGGCCGTTCTCGGCTGGCGTCGTTTTCTGTTCCAAAAAATTCACTATCAGGTTGGGAAGCCGGGCGGGATCATTCAACTTATCATGGCCGTTGCCATCTCCTGATTGACCGTTCTCGCCAACCTCCTCCGCCGACTTTTCAACGATGGCGCCGCGAATGAACAAATTGGTGACGAGTTGCAGGGCTTTCAGGTCATTGAACCGGCTCCGTTCCACCAGATCAATCAACCGTGACCCGCCATTGATTTTCGCCAGAATTTCCTTTTCATCTTCAGAGTAGTTTTGCTTGCCGGTAGTGTCTGCTTGTTTGACGGGCGCTTGTAGCGGCGGCAGGGCGCGAATGAGCTTATCCCAGCGATCCTTAAAGATCATGCCTTTTTCAATCAGCTCTTGGGTGGAATGGTTCAAAGCCCGCGTTTGCTCAACCGGCCGGATTTCCACACGAAACACCCCCTCTACCCATGACATCATCCGGAAAACGGCGCTCTGCGCATCCAGGTGCTCCAGGGTTGCGTCAACAATGTCGCCGTCCTTGAGGAATATCATCCCCTCCTTGCTCTCGTGGTGAACTTTGACCATCCCGGACTTTTTGCCAATGTGCATCGTCTGCAGCACGTCGAGCACATTCATGTCTGACAACTTTCCGGCAAAACCTTTGGTGACCCTGGTGGCCGTAGCTTCGAAACGCTCGATTTCTTTCAAAATGATCTCGAAGCGTAGCATCAACTCGTTGGCGTCGAATGGCAAGTTGATGTAATCATCCACGCCCATATTCATACTGTGAACGCGCTCCTCGACTGAACGATGTTTGCTCAACAAAACGAAGGGGATACTTCGGGTCGATGATTGCGATTTGATTTCTCGAAATAGATGGTGGCCGTCAATTTTGGGCAATTCGACTTCGGCGAGCATCAAGTGCGGACGAAAATCCCGACAGACGTTTAAAGCGGTGACGCCGTCATCCACCACTTTCACTTCGTAACCCTTTGAAACCAGGGCCGTCCGCAGTTCCTGAACTTGCAGCGGGACTTTGGCGGCGATCAAAATTCGTTTTCGTTCCATCGTTGGCAATCCAGGGAAAAAACTGATCAGCGGTTAACGGTAAGCCCCTCGGGATGAGCAACGGCACTGTTGGTAGCCTGCTGGCCGTTGTTTTCATGAACGGGGGTGGGTGATTGTAGTTGCAGCAGAAGATGTTTGACTGATTCCAGATCCTGCGGGTTAGATTCCAGTAGTTGCTCTTTTTCATCGAGCTTCAAGGTGTAGCGCACTACGTCCAGCGGGATTGACCTTTTGGTTTTGGATTGCATGAAGACGATCACGTGGGGTATCGCGGAAAATTGTCGTTTCAGCGAATTGATGAGATACCCGGTGTAGCCCAAATTCGAAAGATTTTGATCGCCAATCAAAATGACGTAGGCGAGAAGACTGGCAGCTATCTGTTCGATCATCTGCAAAAATTTTCTCTCAGTTGACACTCCCAAAATCTCAAGAGCACGCTGATTCGGGGTGACGATTTTTGCCAACTCGAAGGTTAGCTCATCATCCCGGTGCAATTTTTTGGAGAGAAAACTATTCTCACATAAGGTTGCAATCAGATTTTTTCTACTCACCGCGTCCGAACTCACCACTACCAAACGCCCTGTGGCATCCGGTCGTCCATTAAATAATTGATCAAAAATAATCCCCAGGTTGTTGGCTGGACTTTTTTGTGGCGGCGTCTCTTTTTTCAAGCCGCCGTTAATTGCCGGCAGCGGTTGAACTTCTATATCCTTGGTAGATTCCTTCTTTTCGGATGCGATGGTCGGCGGCAGCGGTGGTTTAATGCCTTTAAAAGGATCGATCTCTTCTGGCGGCTTTAATACGTTGGGACCGTTGGCTCCAAACTTTTGGACCTCACCTACTCGAATTGTGGTCGTTTCCTTTTTGTTCGGCTGGCGCTGCGGTAGGGAGGATGGTTTAGATTTGCTATCCGGAACCTGCGGAATCGGGACAGCTGCATTGCTGTCTTGGTGAGATTGCCGATCTGACTCACCGTTCATCGGTTTGACGAATCCCTGCTTATACAGTTTGATCGTTTTCTCCAGGGTCTTAATATCATCGAAGGTGCTTTCGGCAAGCACGTCGTTGAGAGAACGGTGGCCATCAAACAGTGCAATGAATTTATGAGCATCGGGCGCGATGGTCTTTTGTTTCAAGACCTGCTCGAAAATCGAAGTCCGCACGAGCACGGTCTCCAATTCTGGCAGTTGCTTCAGCAAATTCGCACGTTCCTGAAGCTGCTTGACACCCTGAACCAGTAAACCAAGGTTGCTCACGGTGATCTCGTCTTCGACGTTTATCCCCTTGAAGTCCATGACAAAGTGGCCGCGATTCCAGGGTAGCATTTGATACACGGCCTTTTCTGCCTTGAAATTGCCCAATCGTGCGTTCACCACGGCGCCATCACGAAAATAGATCTCACCGTTGCGGTTGTTGTGGTCGTACAGGGACAGCACGCCGGTTTTTCTCTGCAAGCCATAATCTTCAACCAGGGCCTCTACACTCTTTTCTTCGAGCC
>DASWHH010000562.1:0-2918 GCA_036398295.1 bacterium | reverse complement strand
ACGTAGCCCGGGCAGCTCTCCAGACCCTGCTCGTAAAAAGAGAGGGCTTCCCGGAAATTGGCCGCGGCTGCCGCATAGTCCCTGGTGCGGCGCGAAGCCGTCTCCGCCTTTCTGGCAAACAAAAGCCCAATGCGGTTGAAGGTTTCGCAAGCAGGCTCGATTTCAAGCGCAGCGAGGTACTCGGCCAGCGCGCCATCCAAATCGTTGTTGTCATAAAATTCCAGGCCCAAATCCAGGTGCGCTTTCACGAGACTGCCATCCTCATCCGCGACCAGCGCTCTGGCGATTTCTTCGGTGCGCTCGTTTCCGACCCGCGCATACGGCCGCTCGTCGCCCGCGGTGTGAAACGGCCAATGCGAAGTCAAACGAAAGATGCGGTAGTTGACCACTTCCCGGTCCAAAGCGGTCAGCCGGCTCATGCTGAGGTAGGCGCTATCGCTTTGGTCCTTCGTCCAGTCCCATCCGTCCGCAAGAATCCGATGCTCCGACATTTTCCGGGCCATCGCCTTAGCGATGCGCAAATATCCCAACTGATTGGGGTGTACATGTTCGAGTATCAAATTCTGGCCGACCAGGCCGCCCGGCGATGCTTTGGCAAACTCCTCCTCGCTGTCCACAACGGGAATATCATACTTTTCACCCGCCTCCCGAATGACGTCGTTGAAGGCCGATGGCGCGCGGAATCTCACCGGGTCGAAATCGCGCGCCAGAACGAAATGTTGCAGCGCGAGTTCCGCCCGTCCCAGATTCTGGTAACATTTGGCAAGCTGGTAGTGAACCGGAGCATAGCAGGAATCCATTCCCAGCGTCTGGGAGTAGCTTTCTGCCGCTTCCTGAAATTGCCCGGACATCTGTAGCTCGCCCGCTTCATTAATAGTCTGCTGCCATCTGGCGGTGTCCGCATCTACAAAGGAACCGGAATGGAGGGAGCCGAAGGGCTCGAAATCCAAACTCGAAACCAACGTGCTGACAACAACCGGCGTGCTGTGCTTGCCGGCCTCTTCTATTATTTCGAAAAGATTGTCCCGAAAATGGTCTCGGGTTCTCCGAAACAGGCTGCCATCGCGGGGAATGTTAACGTCGCGTGCGACCGTACCCATAAAAGTCGAGTGGTCGATTACGGAATCCCGTGTCAGACGCGCGCCGAAAAATTTGACTGCCACATCGCGCAGCAGCAGAAAAAGTCGGGAATCGTGCAGCTCCAGAAACAGTCTGACCATGGCGCGGTTTTGGAAAAGCGACAACCGGGAAGCCTGACCCAATGCGCCGTAAAACTCGTTGTGTCCAGTGTAGAGGACCAATAAATCGGGCTCATAATCGGCCAGAATTTCGCGACTCATATCCAGCACGGAGTGGCTCGTAATTGCCGTAATGCCGCAGTTTATCACCTCAAAATTCTTGCTGGAATTGACTGTTGAAAGGACCTTCTGCAGCATAGCGGGATAGGAAGCGCTGGGCGGATAAGGAAACCCTTGCGTGGTTGACGCGCCCAGGCAAAAAATGCGGTAGGTTGAGCTGTCTTTTGTAGCGCTGAATATCTGTGAATTGGGCGATGGCGTTTTGATTCCCTTCTGAAAAAAATATCTCTTCGTGACGTTTGCGTTCAGAACATATTTGTCATCCGAACTGCTGCTTCTTTGTCGGACAAACAGCTCGAGGTCGCCGCCATAATTTGCCAGACGGAGCCCGAATTCTACAAGAAACAAAACAAAAACCGGAAGAACGCACACTACCAGCGTGAAGCCGATGCGCTTTCCTTTGCTGAGTATTTTCGGACTATTTTTGTTCTTGCCGGTCAAAAATTACGTCCTTCCTGAAGAGAGAATGACTGCTTCACTATCCCGAAAGCACCATGCTTCATTTGCACAATTCATAAGAAAAGCGATCGCTACTCGCGAGTAAAACCGGACAAAAACTCGCTGCGCGCATCCTCTGTTAAAACCGGAAATGGCGGCACTCGTTGTGGATAAGGATTGCCGGATTGCAGTGCCATCCAGGGGATGTCGGTCAAGTTGATTTCAAGCAACTCGGGCCACTGTTTTTCTATTTTGAATTTTTCGGCAATTTTCCTGAGTTCCGGCTGCAACGCCAGCAAAACCCCGCTTGTATTATGTGATGAATTTTCACTCAAACCCGCTGCTTGCAGCAATTGAGTGCGCTTGCCAATGGCGAGCATGTGATCACGCCATTGCTGCTCGACATCACGGACGTAAACGTCGTTGTCGAGGCCCTTGTCGTAAGCATCGTCAGTCAGGTATTTGTCGCGCAGAATGTCTTTGATGGCCATTTTCAAATAGGCCGAAAATTCACTCTCTTTGATGTTCTTAGCCCGAAACATCAATGGCCGGGTTCTGAGTACCGCTATAAAATCCTCGATAGACCAAATTTCATCATCAACTGTCAACAACGGCTGGTCGAGATTTTGATTTATTTCCTTCGATAGCTGGTCAATCAATTTCGACATATTTTCGGATTCGATGCCGGGCAGTTCTGCTATATCATCAGGTTTCGAATAGAGAGGTTTATAGACTTCGATAAGAACTTTAAACCCGACGGGATCGAGGTCTATTTTTTTGCCCTGCATCATGTCAGCCACATAATTGGCAGCGGCCAGCCGCCACTTTTTGGCTTTGAGGGTGTTCGTCACCTTGCCGGCAACGGCATCGGTTGAAGCCTGCCCAGGAGAAATAGTGCGTTTAAGATCAATGATTTTAACCAGGTAGAAACCAATCGTCGTCTTGACCGGGCCGACGAGCGAACCCACCGTCACCGAGTCATTGTAGATCGCGCTTTCCAGAGATTCTTCGAACTCACCCCAAACGACTTCCTTCAATGGCACCGAGCCTCTGCCATAAATTCCCTCGGCAACGGCCTCGAAATCGCCGGACTTTGTAACCGCTTTTTTCCAGAAATCCACC
>DASWHH010000561.1:0-7000 GCA_036398295.1 bacterium | reverse complement strand
AAAGAGCAACACCGTGAGCCGGACATTGACGACCCGGGGTTCTATCCCGACGAAGACGATATCCCCGATGGCACAGGATACACTTCCCGCTCCAACGACCAGTTCAGTTGGGATAACCTGGTCTTTAGCGCGCGCTGGCGCCACGATTTCACTTCGCGCCTGCAATTTCAATTGCAGCTTTCCCAAAGCCGAAATCCCACTGACGTCGGCCAGTTCGTAAGTTACGAGCTGGGACCCTACGCCTCTGAAGCCACCAAAGAGTTTGTCGGCATCGAGACCGAGCATTTCCGGAGCGACCGATTTCGCACGGACAACCACATCTTGGACCGCACCCTCCGCGCCGATTGGACGATGCGGCCCGGACAAAAGCACGACGTGAATTTTGGCGGCGGCTACAGTCTCATCCGACTTAACTATTTTTGGAAGAACTTTTCTGAGCTCTCGGATCAAAACGAATTGGTGGTTTTCTTCGATAATGCCCCTGAAAATTTCGAATACCGGCGCAGCTTGCGGCAATACTATTTCTATGTCGAAGACCTCTGGAAAATAACCCCTAACCTTTCGTTTCGCACGGGTGTGCGTTTTGAGAAAAGAGATTTTGTCAATAGTTGGGTAGTAGAACCGAGAATAAATATCAGCTACCAACTAAATCAACACACGTTTGTCAAGGCGGCGTACGGCCGTTTTCACCAGGGTCTGGCGACCTCCTTGGAAAAAGGCAATTTGCAGGTGGTACCGTTGCTGTTTGCAACGGACCATGGACCCTCGCCGCAATCCGCCGATCATTTCGTCATCGGCGCCGAGGCCGATCGTAATCGCTGGAAATTTACTGCCGAAGCCTACTACAAATCCTTCAACGATTTGATCCAAACCGCCAGTGGTGCCCCGGATTTTGAGACCGGCACGGGCCATGCATACGGTCTGGAATTGGGCGTGAAAAAATTTGGCGACCGCCTGAACCTCGAATTCAACTATGCTCTCTCTTTCTCCCAAAGAAGTTTCGAGGGGCACGAGTACTACACCTCCTTTGACCAACGCCACAATCTTGCCGCCCTGGGTCAATATCAATTGGGTAAGCAATGGACGTTCAATTTTCGCTGGGTGTTTGCCACGGGCCGGCCATTCACGCCCGACCGGGTGATTTATCCGGAGAGAATTTTTGATCCCTCGACGGGCGAATGGGTGCTTGGCTATGATGATGATTCGTCAAGAATTGATGAGCGTAAGATCAAAAACAACGCCCGGTTCCCGCTTTATCACCGTTTGGACATCAGCTTGATCAAACGCATCCAAAAACGCGGCTGGGCCCTGCTGCCTTATATCCAAATTCTCAACACCTATTTTCGTTGGAATCCCCTGTACTACACTTTTGAATCGGATTACCGTGTCGGCACCTACAAGCTAACGAGTGTTCCAATGATGCCGCTGGTGCCAACCTTTGGAGTGAGTCTTGAGTTCTGATGACCATAAATATGCGAAAGTGAGGTGAACTATGTCTCGCTTAGTTGTTCGATTCGTGACTGTAATTTGTTTGTGGGGGTCAATTCTGAATGCTCAGAATCTAAACCAGTTATCCTTCATCCCATCGGACGGCGTTGCCTTTGCGGTTAAGGCGCAGGGCAATCATCTCTATTTTGTGGACTGGCGCGGCTCATCCTCTTTGTTCATAAGCGTTGACATGTCAAATCCGAACCAACCCGTGGTGGAAGATTCGTTGCTGATGGCCGGTTTTGCGGTCGAGTTTGATCTCAATGGCCAATACGCTTATCTCGCGATGGCCGATAACGAGTTCGGTCTGCGCATCCTGGACATCTCGGCCCCGGCGGCCATTAAGGAGATTGTTTTCATCGAAATGGGTGAGATATTTGGCACGTTTTTTAAAGACGATACCCTCTACGTGACGTCCGGCGGCGTCGGCGCGTTTGATGCCTCTCAGCCGGACACCCTGAAATTTCTCTGGTCCTACAACTCCAATGCCACCGGCGATGGCATCGATGTGTTTGTATTCGAGGGCCATTCTTATCTTAGCGTTGATCGCGGCGGATTGTTCATAATCGATAACGCCACCCACGATCTGGTCGGTACATTAGCCGCTCCCGAAATTATTGAAGTGTTTGTCGTCAATGAGAATCTGCTTTTTTTCACTGATGCGACTTCAGGATTGGTTGCTGTCGATATTCGTGATCCACACCATCCCTCTTTGCTCGACACCATTACAGGAAGCGGTGCCTTTGCATTCGGTGTCGAGGCGGCGGGGAATTTTGTCTATTTCTGTAATGGCCCGAACGGCTTGAAGACCGTGGATTTCTCGCAGCCAACCGATCTCAACCTGAAAGATACGTTTGCTCCCGAAGGGATTTTTGCCATACATCTGGCGTTAAAGGACTCGTTAATCTTTTTGGCCAGCGGCGATTATGATGAGACCGGGAATTTCATCAATGGGATTTACATCCTCAAGAATGATTTTGTGACCGCCATTCGAGAACCCGGGCCTCCTGCACCGCAATCGTTTGTGCTCGAACAGAATCATCCCAATCCGTTCAATCCTGAAACGCTCATTCGTTATAGTTTGCCATTTGGTGGCGATGTTCGACTGGAAATCTATAACTTGCTTGGGCAAAAAATCAGAACATTGTTCAATACAAATCGACCCAAGGGCTCTTATACAGAGAGATGGAATGGCAAAGACGATTCCGGAAGATCAGCGGCTGCGGGTTTGTATATTTACAAAATGACTTTCCGTGATCACTTACAGGCCCGAAAGATGTTGCTTGTGCGATAGATCACAGCGCAGCGTAGCCGGCCTGCCTGCCCGCGCAGGCGGGTCTGCCACAGGCAGGCAACCAAAATATTCCACCACAAAGACACAAAGGACACTAAGAAAAGCAAAAAAGCCACTAAGGAGGAAATCTTTGTGCTCTTTGTGTCTTTGTGGTTCATTAAAAACTTTGCTAAAAAAGCAATGTTTTGTAGACTTGTAGTACAGGGCTATCTCCAGATCAGCTTAACTTGTATTGATTCATAGATTTTTCGCCGCAAAGACGCGAAGGCGCAAAGAATGAACAAGTTTGTTTCACCGAAGCCTTTAGAATGTAGGCAAGTTGTTTACTACTGTCCATCTATTTTGGTCTTGGTTTTCTGCAATTTTGCGTCTCTGCGCCTTTGCGGTTTGTGAATTGCTCAGGCTTAGACCTTTTGCCTTGGTTATTAATGTTTTTTATGAAAGGGGTTCCGACAGCATGTTCAAAAAGTCTTTGCTCTTTGTTTTATTTTTGTTATCATGTTCACAAAACCCGGTGGTTGATTCTGGTTTGAACCGCATGGTAGTGCTGGCCGTGTTAAGTCCGGATTTCGAACGCCAGACGATTATTTTGTATCAGGGCATCAACCAGGTCTACACTGATGGTCTTCCGATCGGCGGCGTTGACCAGCCCATTCGTCACGCCCGGGTTGTCGTGTCAAGCGAGAACCAGGTAGTGAATTTCGCGGAGACCGCGCCGGGAGAGTATCGGGATGTGGTCATACCGTTATTCGTTGAACCGGGCAAGACCTATTTCCTGCAGGTGACCGCCTCCGATGGCCAGACTGTGCAAGCGCGCACAACGGTACCCAGCCCTGTTCATTTCTTGCGGCCAGAAGACAACTTAGAGGTTACTGACAGCACATTTGTGGAGTTCATCTGGACAGAGAGCCCGGGAGTCGCTGTTTGTACTTTCGACTGGCGCCGCCCGTGCGAGCACCGCAATTATTCAAGGATTGGCGACCCGGTACATTCCAATAGAGTTGTGGTGTTGGTGTTGAATTGGTCATTTTGTGACGTTGGCCCATGGGTACACACATTCAGAGTGTCTGCGCTGGATTCTGCTTTTGCGAATTACGTTGACGCATTTCCAAACGGAACCACCAACATCGAAAACGGCGCCGGGGTGTTTGGATCCATGGTGTCGGATTCGTTGACGATTACCGTCTTTCCATAAGTGATTTCGCCGCGCAGTTTTGCTTAGAATCGGATAAAATGGATTGAAGCCTATGGTTGACGAAATCAAGTTATTCGTGGTCGCTGCCGTCGTCTTATCTGCCGGAAGAATCTCGGCGCAAATGGTTGCCGATTCATCCGATGCGCCGGTCTTGCCACCCGTTGAACGCAAAATCAGCGTCCAATTCAGTCATCAGCTGCTGCGAGATGCGCTTTTGGAAATTGCCCAGAAATCACAGGTGAAGTTCGTCTATAGCGATGAGTTGCTCAAATTAGATTACCGTGTGTCTGCGAAGCTACAGGACAAAACTCCCCCTGAAATTCTGGAGAAGATCCTGGTGAACTTGCCCCTCGGGTTTGTGGCGCAATCGCAATCGCAAATTGTCTTAACAAAAAAAACTACCATCATAGAGAGGTACGGATCCCTTCAAGGGCAGGTGTTGGACGTTGCCACCGGCGAGGCTCTCTCCGGAGCTAACGTGGAAGTACTTGGCACAACGTATGGCGTGGCCAGCAATTTCGGCGGATTTTTTACCGTGAGGTTGCCGGCAGGCGCCTACACCTTGCGGGTCTCAGTCATTGGATATGAAGCCACGACGCGACAGCCGATTCAGGTGGTCGCCCGAAAGAAAACTTACCTGACGTTCCGGCTGCAGCCAACGGTTCTGCAAATGCAAGAAGTGCAGGTTACATCCTCGCGTACTAACCTGCCAGAGCATATGGAGATCGAGCCAAGCGTGATCGCGGTGCGGCGATCGCAATTTACGGCAACGCCCACCGTGGGTGAGCCCGATTTATTTCGCACGTTGCAGAATCTGCCGGGCGTCAGCTCGCCCAACGATTATTCCAGTGAGCTGTTCATCCGCGGCGGAAGTTCCGATCAAAACCTGATCCTGCTCGATGGCGCGGTGGTTTACAATCCCTATCATTTGTTGGGACTGGCCGGCGCCTTCAATCCGGATATCGTCGAGCAGGTGAATTTGTCCCTTGGTGGTTTCTCCGCGCGCTACGGCGATCGTCTGAGCTCGGTTATCGATGTGCGCACGAAATCCACGACTGGTGGCGGCACTGGCGGTTTCGGCAATTTTAGCCTGATGAGCTCGAAGCTCACTGTGCTCGGCAATCCTCATCCCAGACTCAACTGGATGATCAGCGGCCGGCGTACTTACCATGACGTGGCCGCGAGTCTGTTCGTGGGCAAAGATGTTCCCTACTATTTCTATGATTTCTATGGTAAACTCGTTTTTAACCCGGGCAAAAATAATCTCCTCTATTTCAGTAGTTTCTACTCGCGAGATCAATTCAGCTACACTGATAAAACCCGTCATCCCAATATTGAGGACTGGTTTGACATCCCACCTGATTCGCCGCTAATCCCGGATGATGAGGGCTACACCTCCAGGCAAAGGGAATTCTTTTTCTGGAATAACCTGATTCTCACCGCTCACTGGCTGCATGATTTTGGTGCAAACGGGCAATTTGAGCTGCAATTTTCTCAAAGCCGTTCCCCATCCGACTTGGACTTTGAGGATTCCTTCATAGCGGCCAGCGACGCCTCTGAAGAAACCAGGAGATATGTTGATTTGGAGAATCAAGAGGCAAGAGAGCGGAACAATCTCGAAATCGACAACAGTCTTTTGGATCGATCCCTGAAGGCAGACTGGACCATCGCGCTGGCTCAAAGCCACAGGTTGAGCCTTGGCGGCGGATTGAGCTTCATCCGTCTGCGATACTTTTGGAAAGATTTGCTGAACGAGATCAACCAAAAAGAACTGGCGCTGTTCTTTGACACCATCCCGGATAACTTCAATTACCTGAGAAATTTGCGGCAATTCTATTTTTACGTTGAAGATTCCTGGAATGTCACTCGACGCTTATCCGCCCGCCCGGGAATTCGTTTTGAAAAAAGAAGTTTCAATGGCAGCTGGGCGATCGAGCCGCGATTTAATCTGAGCTACCAATGGAACGACGCCCTGACTTTCAAAGCTGCCTATGGACTTTTTCATCAAGGGTTGGGCACGTCGCTGGAGCGGGGCTATATACAATTTTTGCCTCTGCCGTTTCCGAGCGAAAACGCGGCGCCCCTGGAAAGGTCGCACCATGTTATTGCCGGATCTGAGTGGCGCGGAAAAAAATGGGAATTCAGCCTGGAGGCCTACTATAAAAGTCTGGGCGGACTGCTCAAAACCATCAATGGCACTCCCGAGTTTACCCACGGAACCGGACGAGCCTACGGCGTGGAATTGAGCGCGCGCAAACTCGGCGACCGGTTTAATTTAGAAGTCAATTATGCGCTGTCATACGCCAGGCGCAACTTTGATGCAGTGGAGTATTATACCTCATTTGATCAGCGGCACAATTTCAGTGCGCTGGGACAGTATCACCTGGGGAAAAACTGGTTGCTGAATTTTCGCTGGACTCTTGCCACCGGCCGGCCCTTCACTGCCGAGGACGTTTTTTTCAGATCGCGATATTTTGACCCCTCGACAGGACAGTGGATACTTTATCCGGGCTATGACCAAAATGAGGCGGATCTCAGCCAGCAAAAAAATCGCTTTCGCTATCCGGTTTATCATCGTCTCGACGTCAGCTTTTCTAAACGCATTCAGAAACACGGCTGGGCGTTGCTGCCATACATTCAGGTGGTCAACGCCTATTACCGTCGCAACGTGTTAACCTACGACTGGGACTACGATGACTCCGGACGACTGAAGAGGACGATCCTGCCGATGATGCCGATCATCCCGACGTTTGGGCTGGCGCTGGAGTTCTGACTCAGAAAATATCATGAGCAAGTTGACCATAATTCTTTTCCTTATACTTACCGGCGGGTGTTCTCTCAACCCAATCAGCGGAACCGATGTAACCCAGGTCGCAGTGCTGGCGGTTTTAAGTCCGGATTATTCACGCCAAACCATTGTGCTGGTGGAGGGTACTAACATCGTCGACATTGAAGAGGTGGTACCGTCCGAGATAGACCGTCCGGTGCAACATGCCGGCGTGGTCGTGCGCAGCGCACAACAG
>DASWHH010000560.1:0-9602 GCA_036398295.1 bacterium | reverse complement strand
TTCTGAGCGCCGCTTCTCACCCCTATTCACAAATCCTGCTGCACTCCGCGCAGGGGTTGTCTGACCGGACATCAATTGTTCAAACCTCGAACTACAGCCGTCTTAAAAAAACTAATAACGCTGACCGCGGATGTGGGTTTGCCCCCTCTTGTCCCTTGACCGAAGAAATCTGCTTTCGACAAATGCCGGATCTCGCAGCAGCAGGTGATGGGCACCACGTGGCCTGCCATTTCGCAAAAGGCGCGGATTCAAAAAACACGGTAACCATCGTATGTGAGGGTCAACCGGGAAGTGTAACAGCAAAAGAATCGAGGCGCGCTGGGTGAGAACGACGAACATAAAACGCCTGTTGGTCTCGTTGGTCCTGGTCTGGGGCGTGCTCAGCATCATTTTCTTGATCGTCCATCTCGCTCCCGGCGATCCCGCGTCCCTCTACCTGCGGCCGGAAATCGAGCCGCAAACGGTGGAAAACATTCGCCGGCAGATGGGTTTGGAGCAACCGTTGTGGCAGCAGTACTTCAGCTGGATGAAAGAATTTTGCTCGGGTGAGTTTGGTGTCTCTTTTTCGGAAAATCGCCCGGTTCGCGATATTCTTTTTGAAGCCATTCCCAACACCCTCTATCTTACAGTTACCGCTTTCGTTCTGCAATTGGTCGTGGGTATCTTTCTCGGAACCATCACTGCTTTGAAAAACGGCGGCCCGCTGGAGAAAGCGGTCAGTCCCGCGCTGCTATTCGTTTACTCCATGCCTAACTTCTGGCTTGCCCAGGTTGCGATTTTGATTTTTGCTCTCAAACTCGGCTGGCTCCCCTCCAGCCAGATGTATTCGTTGACCACCGAACCGGGTTTCTGGTCGGAATTCATCGATCGCGTGCGGCATCTCATTTTACCGGCAACCGTGCTGAGCGCACCGTTCGCCGCCCAGACCGCCCGCTTTGTGCGCGGCGCGCTGTTGGAGGTGCTGGACCAGGATTACATTCGCACGGCCAAAGCCTACGGTCTTCCCGGCTATCAGATCTTTTTCAAATATGCCCTGCGAAACGCGCTGCTGCCGGTGCTGACCCTGTTCGGTTTGTACCTGCCATTTCTGCTGGGCGGATCGGTGGTGACCGAGTATATCTTCGCCTGGCCCGGCCTCGGCAGAGTGACAGTGACCGCCATTTTCACCCACGACTTCCCGGTTATTTTAGCCAGTTGTTTCATCGCAGCGATCTCGGTGATTTTAGGCAATTACTTTTCCGACCTGCTTTGTGCTTTTGCCGATCCGCGCATACGCATAAAAAGCATATAAATCCGAAATCCTAAACTCGAAACTCGAAACAAATTCAAATGACGAAATTCAAAATATGCTAAACTCAATGAATGGCAAAACAGGTTTTATAAGAGCAAAAGCGTCGAGCACACGGACAAGAAACACGCCGAAAAGAAAGCTTGACGCAAATAATAATTTTGTCTTCGATTCATGTTTCGAGATTTGATATTTTGAGCTTTGGATTTGTTTCGGATTTCGGATTTCGAGATTCGGATTTTCAAGGTAATAATAGAGAGATTAGATGGCATCAACTAATACAGCCCAGTATCGAACCTGGCAAAACAAAGCCGTCGTGATTGGACTGAGCGGCGTTTTGCTATTAATCATAGTCGCGAGCTTCAGCGACTGGCTCGCTCCCTGTGATCCGCTCGCTCAAGGGAACCTGCTGACCGAACGCTATCTCGCTCCCTCCTGGGATCATCCGTTTGGCACCGACAAGTTTGGCCGCGATGTTTTCAGCCGCGTGCTCTACGGCGGGAGGATATCGCTCGCCATCGCGGTCAGCGTCGTACTGCTGTCGATGACCATTGGTTTACTCTATGGCACCACTTCCGGATATCTCGGCGGGTTGGTGGACACGCTGCTCATGCGTTTTCTGGATTTTCTGCTGGCGTTCCCGTCGATATTTTTGATCATCACGGTGGTAGCGGTTTTTCGCATGAGCCACTGGTACTTGATTCCCATTCTGGCATTGACCGGCTGGATGGAAACCGCTCGCATCATCCGCGCCGAGGTCCTTTCTGTGCAGAAACGGGATTTTGTGCTGGCCGCGGTTGGCCTGGGATTGAGTCGGGTGCACATTCTTACCCGGCACGTCATCCCCAATTGCCTGACCCCGGTCATGATCGCGGCCACGCTCAAAGTCGGCGAAGTGATTTTGGTGGAATCGGCGCTGAGCTTTCTCGGCATCGGGGTGCAGCCGCCGGTTCCCAGCTGGGGGAATATCATAAACGATGGCCGCGATGTCCTGCTGCGCGCCTGGTGGATTTCCACCTTCCCGGGATTCTTCATCGTCCTGTCCGTGATGAGCTTCAGCCTGTTGGGCGACGGCATTCGCAGTTGGCTCAACCCCAAAGGGTAAACCATCGCGGTTTGCTTCAAAGGCGACCTTTTCGGTAACTCTGGCTGCTGTGAAATGAATCAAGCGGAGTGTTGGAGTAATGGAGTGTTGGAGTATTGGATTGGTGGAGTAATGGATCAATGGTTGACGGATCAATGCGCTTTGCTTTTCCATTACTCCACTACTCCAGTACTCCATTACTCTTCTCCGAGCTCCAGCACCCAAACATGGACTACGGCGACTGGCTTAAGGCAAAGAGAAACAAGTCGATAATAATAAAGGAATCGTTTACAAGATTACGACTATCATGGACAGCTTAAGAACCAACATAAGCAAGTTTGAATCCGAAATTATCGGCGACTCCCCACAAATCCAGCAGCTAATCGACACCGCGCGTAAGATAGCCCGCAGCTCATCTATCACCACATTGGTCATTGGTGAAAGCGGCACCGGCAAGGAACTGGTCGCCCGCCTTATTCACAATTTGAGCCACACTGCCAACCAGCCGTTTGTGGACATCAACTGCGGCGCCATCCCGGAGACTCTGCTGGAGTCTGAGTTGTTCGGATACGAAAAAGGCGCCTTCACGGGGGCGAATGTGCGCAAACAGGGTTTGTTCGAGCTGGCCAACGGCGGCACCATTTTTCTGGATGAAATCGGCAACATCACCGCCAATTTTCAGATCAAGCTGCTGAAAGCGGTAGAGACCAAGCGCTTCCGCCGCATCAGCGGACTGGAAGAGGTGCGGGTCTCCACCCGCATCATTGCCGCCACCAATGCGGATCTGGCACAGGCCGTCCGCACCGGCAAGTTCCGCGAAGACCTGTACTACCGGCTGAATGTCTGCGAGATCCGCATTCCGCCGCTGCGTGAACGCGGCGACGATGTCATTGTGCTGGCGCAGCACTTCATTGAACATTTCAATCGCGAGTACGATCGCCAGGTGCGCGGACTGGCGCCGTCCGCCATCGACCGCGTTCGCCGCTATCATTGGCCTGGCAACATCCGCCAACTCAAGAACACCATCGAACGCGCGGTGCTGGTAGAATCGGATGAATGGGTCGAAGGCGACCACATCCTGTTGGATACGGAACGCGATCGCACCAAAGCCTCTCCACGATCAGAGACGGCGGCACCTTTGGTTATTTCTGGTTTTCAAATTGAAATTCCGGAGGAAGGCATCGCGCTGGAGGAGCTGGAGCGCAGTATCATACTCAGTGCTCTGGCCAAAGCGGATGGCAACATTAGTAAGGCCGCCCGTTTACTGAAGATTAACCGCGGCAAGTTGCGCTACCGCCTGGAGCGCCTCGGGATCGACATGCCGGAAATTCACACGATCAAATCGACCTTATCGGTCTAATGGGAACAATTCACCTATTCGAATTCTTGGCAATCCCAAAGTCTCTGCTCTTACAACGAGGAGTAATGGATTAGTGAAACGGCAAACAGCACTAATGCAATTATAATGAGTTTGGCTCTGCTGTCTTCATTTCACTTTAATAAATTAACAACTCTGTCATTCTCCGTGCCCTTCGTGTCGCCGTGGTAATTCTACTGCCTAACACCATCTCCAGATTTGACCAATTCGTCTTACGTTTTGCTTTTTCCGTTTCACGTCTCACATTCACGACTCACGCTCATACACCCGCACCGCCGTCCGCTTGAACGAGGGTGTCCTGGATTGCGGGTCGATTTTGCCCGGGACGATGGCATTGGCCTCGGGATAGTACATCGCCACGTTGCCCGCGCGAATCGGACCTGCCACCAACTCAACTTTCATCCGGCCAATTTCACTTTCGACCCACACCCACTCGCCCACTCGCAGCTCGCCAGTGGCTATATCTTTCGCGTTCATGAAAACCACGAGTCGGTGGGATGTGCCGCGATAGAGGTCTTCGTCGTCATAAACGATGGTGTTGAATTGGCCTTCGGAGCGCAGGGTCATGAGATTAAATGTTCCCGGTTGCGGACGTGTGTCCGGAACCATGAACGTTGCCAGGTTGGCCTTGCCATTGGCCGTGTTAAATTTCGGCTCGTGCTTGATGCGGCCCGGAATCGTGAACTCCTTGCCATTATCTAATTCGTTGATGGGATGGAGATTGGGCACGGTGCGCGCGATGAATTGTCGCACCTGTTGGTGATCGCGCAGCTCAGTCCACGGCACCGGCCCGTCGCTAAAAAATGACTGGCCGATATGAACCAGGATTTCGCTTTCTGATGGCAGATCGTCCGCTGGTGCCGGTTGCCCACCGCGTGAAAGCCGCACGTAGTTGAACATGCTCTCCTGAGAAGTGCACTGCTTCTCTTCATCACGGGCACGCACGGGAAGAATCAGGCTATTTTTTCCGTGTCCGTGAAGGTGGCCAAGGTTGAGTGTAGTGCTCAAAAAAGCGGTGAAGCGGAGGCGAGACAGCGCTTCCGCAGCCCAATTCGAGTCAGGATTGGCCGCATACAGGTTGCCGCCAACCAGCAACGCAAAATCGATGTCGCCGCTGTGCGCCGCGTGCATGGCTGCAAAGGTATCCAATCCCGGCGCGGCCGGCACGGTAATTTTGAAATGCTGGAGCAGGGCATTCACCATTTCAGGTTTGAGTTTCGGCACTACACCCACCGAACCAACACCCTGAACATTGCTATGGCCGCGAATGGGCAGGAGTCCCGCGCCGGGTTTGCCAACCATGCCGCGCATCAGCGCCAGATTGGCGATGGCGCGTACGTTCTCCACCCCATGCTCATGGTGGGTGACGCCCATGGCCCAGGCGTAAATGGTATTTTGAGATTCAGCGAGATAGCGACAAAAACTGTAGAAGTCAGAAAAAGACACGCCGCTTTTCTCGAGCAGGGCGTCGAGGTCTTCGCCTTCAAAATCTTTTTGGAATTGTGGCAACCCGCTGCAGTGATTTTCCAGAAACTCCAGGTCGACTTTTTTCTCGCGCCAGAGATGAAGGGCCGCAGCTTGCAACAGCGCCAGATCGCCGCCGCAGTGGGGCTGCAAGTAGAGATTGGCGATCTCGGAACCAAACAGCAGCGAGCGCGGGTCACTGGGGACCTTGAAATTCACCAGCCCAATCTCCCGAAACGGATTGACGACCACCACCTTGCCCCCGCGGCGGCGCAAATCCACCAGAAAGGACATCAACCGCGGATGGTTGCTGGCCGGGTTGGCGCCGATCAGAACCACGAGATCAGACTTGCCGATATCCTCGAGCATGATGGTGCTGGTGCCGCTGCCGAGGCTTTGCGTCAAGCCGACACCCGAGGCCTGGTGGCAATAGTACGAACAGTTGTTGACGTTGTTGGTGCCCCACTGTCGTGCCAACAGTTGCACCAAATAGCCGGCTTCCATCGAAGAACGGCCCGAGGTGTAAATGAAGCTGCGGTCGGGACTCGCGGCGCGCCAGTTTTCAAGAAGGATAGTGAGTGCGTCATTCCAGTTCAACACCTGAAGGCGGTCCGTTCCCGCCGCCAGATAAAGTGGGTGGATGAGTCGTCCCAGCGCCTCCAACTCGCGGCCGCTGAATTTTTTTAGGTCGGCAAGCGAATGCTGTTGGAAAAATTCCTTAGGGATGCCGGGCTGCATGTCCTGGGCCTGGGCCTGCATGGATTTCTTGCACACCTGCAGCCCCTGGCCGATTTCGTTGCGCATGCCAATCATGCCCACCGCGCAGGTTTTGCAGGTGTTGGCGCCTCGCAGCGCGCGATAAAGCTTTAGAAAGCCGCCAGCCTTTCTGGCCATTTGCAGTGAGTAGCGAATGGACGACCAACCACCGCCGAACCTGGTTTTCAGTTCGTTCATGGAGTTTTAACCACGAATTTCACGAATTACACGAATTTTTTACCAAAACTTTTAATAGAATGCTTGAAGTCCAGTATGTGCTTCGCGCTCTTTGCGTTTTCCTTGCGAACCTTGCGGTTAGGTTGGTTGCAGCGTTGTCGTGCTGTGTATCAGGTGGTTAGTGAATATAGGAAAATCAAAAGGCAAAGCAAGTGACAAAAAATGTTTTTATTATAGTTGATTTTTCCTTATATTTCACCGCTCGCAAAACCCGAAAACCAAAGGAGCAAACCCATGATTGTTGCGAAAGAGAAAGCGACAAACAACAAGGCAGCGACCAAGAAAACAATCAAATTGGAAAATATCACACTGAATAAAGAACAGATTATCAGCGATTACCGCCTGGCCGTTCAAAGCCGGGAGGCCAGCGTGCTGGGCCGTCGCGAAGTGATGAGCGGTCGTGCCAAATTTGGCATCTTCGGAGACGGCAAGGAAGTGGCGCAGCTTGCTATGGCCAAGGCTTTCCGCAAGGGGGATTGGCGCTCCGGTTATTATCGCGATCAAACGTTCATGTTTGCGCTCGGCATGTCCAACCTGCATGAGTTCTTCGCGCAACTCTACGCCCATGCCGATGTGCATGCCGACCCCGCCACCGCCGGCCGCGCCATGAACGCCCACTTCGCCACCCGCAGCCTGAATGCCGAAGGCAATTGGCGAAATCTGACGGAACTATGCAACTCCGCGGCGGACGTCTCCCCCACCGGCTCGCAAATGCCGCGACTGGTGGGACTGGGATACGCCTCCCGGCTGTATCGCGAGATTCCAGAACTATGGTCATTTACACAGTTTTCGAACAAGGGGGAGGAGATCGCTTTCGGCACCATCGGTAACGCCACTTGCGCCGAAGGCATGTTCTGGGAGGCCCTCAACGCCATCGGGGTGTTGAATGCGCCGGTGCTGCTTTCGATCTGGGATGACCACTATGGCATTTCGGTTCCGAACGAACATCAGGTCACCAAGAGCATCTCCGAATTAATCTCAGGGTTTCAGCGCCAATCCGCCACCAACGGCTTCGAGATTTTTCCGGTCAAGGGATGGAACTATCCCGAATTGGTGGATACCTATCTCAGGGCAGCGGAGTTGACTCGCAGCAAACACACACCTACTATCATACATGTCGTTGAATTGACGCAGCCGCAAGGGCACTCGACCTCCGGCAGCCAGGAACGGTACAAGCCAAAAGATCGCTTGCAGTGGGAGATGGAATTCGATTGCATCAAGAAAATGCGCGAGTGGATGCTCTCCGAGGGGTTGGTTAGCGCATCGGCATTAGATGGCATGGAAGATGAGGACACGCGGCTGGTGCGTAAAATCCGTGACGAAGCCTGGGAGGCCTATCAGTCCCCCATTCGCCAGGAAGTGACTCAGGTGCTGGAACACCTCGAGCACATGACCAAAGAATCGCGTCATGCGGAGCGCCTCAACGGCATCAAGAACCGTTTGCTCAGCGTGTCTCATCCTCTGCGTCGCGACATTGTGGCCGCTGTCCGCGAAACCCTCGTGGTCTTGCGCGATGAAAACCTGCCGGCCAAACATGAACTTCTCAATTGGAAAAAAGAACAAGAACAAATCAACAACGAGCGCTATGGTTCGCACCTCTATAGTCATTCCAAAGAATCAGCGCTCAACGTCGCCGAGACCAAACCGGTCTATTCCGAGCACTCCCCCATCGTCAACGGCTTCGAGGTCCTGAATGTATGCTTTGATGCGGCGCTGGCGCGGCAGCCGCGGCTGATCGCGTTCGGCGAAGATCTTGGACGCTTGGGCGGTGTCAATCAAGGCTTCAAAGGTTTACAGGAGAAATACGGAGAGTTCCGGGTTTCTGACACCGGCATCCGCGAATGCACCATCATTGGCCAGGCTATCGGCATGGCCATGCGCGGGCTGCGGCCGCTCGCTGAAATCCAATATCTCGATTACATCCTCTACGCCCTGCAAATCATGTCCGATGACCTGGCGACGCTGCACTGGCGCACCGCTGGCGGTCAAAAAGCTCCGGTGATCATCCGTACCCGCGGTCATCGCCTCGAGGGCATCTGGCACGCTGGCTCGCCCATGGCCGGCATCATCAACCTCTGCCGCGGCATTCATCTCTGCGTGCCGCGGGACATGACACGGGCGGCGGGATTTTACAATACCCTGCTGCAATCCGATGATCCCGGAATCGTTGTCGAGGTGCTCAATGGCTATCGTCAAAAGGAACGGGTGCCGGACAACATTGGTGAGTTTACCGTTCCTTTAGGCCTGCCGGAAGTCTTGAAGCCGGGCGCCGACGTAACCCTCGTCACGTATGGCGCCTGTTGCCGAATCGTGATGGAGGCAGCGCAGGTATTGCAGGAAACCGGCATCGACGCCGAAGTCATCGACGTGCAGACTCTGTTGCCGTTCGACATTCACAACCAGGTTCTCGAGTCGCTGAGAAAAACCGGCCGCATCATCTTTGTTGATGAGGACGTTCCCGGCGGAACGACCGCCTATATGCTGCAGCAAGTGATGGAAGCCCAGGGTGGCTATGGTTATCTCGATTCCCCACCGCGCACCATTCCCGCAAAATCCCATCGTCCGGCGTATGGTTCGGATGGCGACTATTTCTCGAAGCCGAATGTCGAGGAGATTTTTGAAATCGCTTACCAGGTCATGCATGAGAGTAATCCACGAAAATATCCGAGGTTTTCGTAACACAACATTAATGTTGTGTTACGGTCTACAAACATGGCTAAGGAAATAATATTTTACAAGCGCAATTTACCTCATCTTCATCCAAGAGATGGGATTTTCTTCATCACATTTCGATTGGCTGAATCACTGCCGGTAAATACGCTGCAGAAACTTCAGGAAGAAAGAGAAAATGAGATCGGATTGCTCAGGCACAAATTTCGGGGAAAGGAGTTTGAGGACGAAAAATACAAGGTCGAAAAACGCTATTGGGGTTATTTTGATAAGTTATTGGATGATTCGTCGACAGGCACACAATGGCTAAAGGAAGAACGTATCGCCAAAATAGTTGTCGACAAAATTCATGATTTGGATGAAAAGCGATTTAGGGTCATCGCATATTGTCTTATGTCAAACCATGTTCACTTGTTAATCGACATGAAAGGATTCTGTAAAAGCTCCGATACTAATGTCTCGGGCAAGACAAAGGATTATCCCTTAGCTGATGCGATGAGATTGTTAAAAGGCAGCACAGCCCGCCATTGCAATGTTGAATTGGGACGAGGTGGAGCTTTCTGGCATACCGAAAGTTATGACCATTGGGTCCGTGATGAAGATGAGCTCACGCGGATTATTGATTATGTTCTGAACAATCCAGTCAAAGCCGGACTGGTAGCCGACTGGCATAAATGGAAGTTTAGTTATGTTACCAACGTAACACAACATTAATGTTGTGTTAC
>DASWHH010000559.1:0-3146 GCA_036398295.1 bacterium | reverse complement strand
CGAATGAATGCGACTGATTGGGCGGCTTGAGCCGTCTTTCATGTCGGAGCCTGATGATGAATGGTCAGGCGATCCGGCTTACGAACTAAATTGCTTCTTACTGACTTTCCCCACCCGGTCCACAAATTTTTTCCCAGCACGAGATTTTTCCTGCCGATCCCTAATAAATTTTGAATGGGTGCCGATACTAGCCTTATCCAATCAATCTATCTTTTTCAAACTTGGTTAAGGCGAGCTAAAAACTTCAAACTATTTTACGATCCACTAAAGGAGGTCTTATGCGTTATTCGTATCGTTTTCTGAGATTTAATTTGTTGGGCCTGGTTCTGGCAACGATTTTATTCTGCGTCGCTTCGCCACTGCTGGCCCAGTTGACCCTGGTCTCGTCGCAGCCAGAGGATGGTGATGTCAACGTTGCCATTCCGGCCACGTTCGTTCTCACCTTCAGCGCGCCGTTGGATACTAGTGCGCGTTTTGCTGAACCCCAAGATTTTTTTCTCGGGATTTTGCTGTTCCCAGAAGACTCGACCGGCGATCCCGCTGATATTCAATTGAGCCAGGATTTACGCACGGTCACCGTTTCTGGATTTCCACTGACAGACAACACCAAATTTAGCGTAATTGTAACCGACGCAAAAAGCCAGAGCGGCGATTTTCTAGATCGCCCCTACATCGTCACCTTTTCAACCGGCAGCACGTTGCCCTCCGGTAGCTTCTCCGGGCAGGTGAATTTTTCCGGTGGCGACCCCAGCGGCGCGGTTGTCGTACTCTTCGGCGAAGGATTTTTTGACGGCGAACCGATAGCGGCCGGCGTTGCCAACTCGCCCTACACCGTCAATTATGTACCGGATGGCACCTACTACCCGATGGCTTTGAAAGACACCAATCGTGACGGTCTCGATCCCACGTCAGGGGACGCCATCGGATTCTACGATGCCAATGGCGACCAGCAATCCGATCCCATCGTGATCTCCGGCGGCAATTCCATCGCCGGCGTGAATATCGAATTGTTCCAACCTACATCGCAGACCGCCCGCAACAATTTTGACGTGGTCGAAGCCGTGGCCGCCGATTGGGCGACTGACGCCCACTTGATTTTTGCGGATGGGGTGGTCGCTCCGGAGAGCGGCGAATCTTTCATCTGGTTCTTCAGTTTTTATTCTAAGTCGCTGGATCTGTTCAACGCTTTTATGTTATTCAATGACACCGTGGTTCAGACTGGCCAATCAAGCGAGGAATTCGCGGATACCGCCGGCGTCCGCGTCGATTGGATAGACAGCGATGAAGCCGCGTTCCGAGCGTTCGAAAATGGCGGCGGTGATTTTCTTGCTCAGAACGAGAACGTGGAGTCGTCAGCCTTCCTTGGCTTTCCGTCGGAGCGGGGCGGCGATGAAGAGGTCGTGGCGCGCACTTCCGCCGGCGGCAAATGGGGCCATGAAGTCTTTACCAAGGTAAGCGGTTTGGGCAAGACCGCCGCCAATGGCTCTCAAGGGCCGGTGTGGTTCATCAATTACTTTTCGAGGAATACGTTCCAGGGAATTTTGGTCGCGTTGGATGCAGAAACCGGCGAGCCAGTGGTTCTGGGGTTGACCACAGCCACCAACAATCTTGATCTTGCCAAGCAAGTCGCTTCCAATTGGGCGAACGATGCGCAGTTGATTAACATACAATCCTATGGCCTCACTGCCGATGGCCTCAACCAGCAATGGCAATACGGCTTCTTCTCGGTCACGCGTGATTCGGTCCGCCGCATTATTACCTTTCAGAATCAGATTGTTGACGAGATCACCGAATCCAAATTTTTTCACCCCTCCCTGGAACCGTTACCGCAGAACTGGATTGACAGCCCGACCGCTGCCGCCGTGGCCGACGCCAACAGCAATAATTTCCGCAGTCTTTATCCCGATACTTTTGTGGACGGTTATCTCTCCCGCAACCTGTTTATCGACAACCGGCCAGTTTGGCGCATCCACTATTCTTCTGGCGGCAGCCAGCAGTCACTGGAGGTGTACATCGATGCGCTGAGTGGTCAAAATATCACCGGTGTTGACGATGGCTCGCCCACTGTTCCCGGTGTGTTTGAGCTGGCGCAAAACTATCCCAACCCGTTCAATCCGGAGACGGTCATCCGTTACAGCTTAGCCAAGACTGGTGCGGTGGAGTTGGCGGTGTACAATCTGTTGGGGCAGAAAGTGCGCGTGCTGGTGGATAAGATGCAAACCGTCGGTTCCCACGATATCAAATGGGATGGCCGCGATGACCTGGGCAATCGGCTGGCGAGCGGCGTGTATATTTACCGGTTGCAGACCGCGGAGTTTACGCAAACGAAGAAGATGATCCTGTTGCAGTAGATCATATCTCTTGTTGTTGAAAAGAAAGCCCATTCGGTATGAATGGGCTTTCTTTTTTCGGCTTGGAAAGTTGCGTGAAAGTTTTAGATTGAAGTGGTCAAATGTGCTACGCACTTTCAAAGTGCGTAGCACATGGTTGCCACACCTCAAAAAGTGCCTGGCACCTCGAAGGTGCCTGGCACTTTAGTGAACGCTATGATCGAAATTAAAAACTTAACCTTCGAATACATCAACCCCGAGCACGCGCCGACTCGCGTCCTCGACGGCATCACCCTGACCGTCAAAGAAGGCGAATCGCTGGGATTGATGGGCGCCAACGGCTCCGGCAAAACCACCCTGGCGCGCTGTCTCAACGGCCTGCTGTTGCCTGCTGCCGGCGAAGTTTTGGTGGATGGCCTTACGACCCATGAGTCCCCTAACTTGCCGGAAATCCGTCGACGCGTGGGCATGGTGTTTCAAAATCCTGAGAACCAGATCGTTTCCACAACTGTCGAGCGGGAGATTGCCTTTGGACTGGAAAACTTAGGCATGCCCCACGACGAGATGCACCAGCGCGTCGATGAAATGCTGGCGCAATTCGATCTCGAGCGCTACCGCCGCCATCCGCCGCATCTGCTTTCCGGCGGCGAAATGCAGCGGCTGGCGCTGGCGTCGGTGGTGGCGATGTCTCCACAATATTTGATTTTCGACGAACCCACCTCGCTGCTCGATCTTCCCACCCGCAAAATGGTGCTGCAACTCATTTCCGACTTGCAATCAAAGCGGGTCGCGACCCTGCTCATCACGCAATTTCCC
>DASWHH010000558.1:0-2567 GCA_036398295.1 bacterium | reverse complement strand
CCGAGGATGTTGTCCAGACCGCCTTCAGCTATCGACAGCATCGATTTCGCGTCGCCAACGTTAGCCAACGCAACGGCCAAGCCTTTTGAACGGCCTTGCAGCGTCTTGCCAATCACGAAGCCAGCGGCATCGTCTTCGGCTGAGTTGATTCTCTTGCCTGTGGCCAACCGCAGTTGATGAACACCCAGCTCGCCATTGATGTTGTTCAGTGAATTCAAAGCATGCAACGCCTGAATGTTGCCGCCAATTCTGCTAAGATCTCCGTAAGCCATTTTGTTTCTCCTGATGTTTAAATTGTCAAGCAGACACAGTTACTTATTTTTTTCATTTGTTTTCGCGAGTCATTCATTTTTGCTCGTCTGTCTATTTGGATTATCGACAGCCATCGCCTTCCCTTGCTAAGGGTTCGACAAAGAAACTGAATATTTTTGAAAGGAGGTGGGAAAATGAAGCTGCGTTTAAGAGCGCCTATCGCTATTCGAAGAATGGGCGAGGAAAAGTGGATGATGTAGGCGGGAGGCTCCTGGAAACGCGGCGGACTAATTCTGTATCTTGAGTAGCGTCATTCGGGCGTGACATAAGCCGCAGTGATACCACCGTCAACCATGAATGCCGAACCATTCACATACGCGGACTCATCGCTGGCAAGAAAGAGTGCGGCGTTGGCAACATCGTTGGTCCTGGCAAAACGCCCCATGGGGATATGCACAAGTCGGCGCTGACGACGCTGGGGATCGGAAAGCAGATCGGCGAGCAGCGGTGTCTCAACTGGGCCCGGGCAAAGCGCATTGATCCGAATATTCTGGCGGGCAAACTCTACCGCCATTTCGCGGGTCATCGCCAGCACGCCGCCTTTGCTGGCCGTATAGGCAATTTGCGAAGTAGCCGCACCCATCAGCGCCACAAACGAAGCAGTGTTGATAACCGAACCTCCTCCTGCCCTCAGCAACGCCGGGAGGCCGTGCTTACAGCCAAGAAAAACACCCTTCAGGTTCACGTTCATCACCAGTTCCCAGGTCTCCTCATCCGTATCCAAAACCGAGCTATCTCTATCGGGAAAAATTCCGGCGTTGTTAAACAACACATTGAGCCGGCCATAGGTGCGCTCGGTGAACTCGATCATAGCTTTCACTTCGGCGGCCTTAGAAACATCCACATGGACGAAAGCCGCCTCGCCACCGTCTTTCGTGACAAGTCTAACGGTTTCCTGGCCAGCTTTGTCCTGGAGATCGGCTACCACGACCTTAGCTCCTTCTTTGGCAAACAGCAATGACGACTCGCGCCCGATGCCGCTGCCCGCGCCCGTGATGAGCGCAACTTTGTCTTTCAAACGCTTCATTGTTCAATTAGCTCATACGACCAGAAGTGTTGGATCTGATTTTCCTGCAATTTCTCTTCCGCCTGTGGGTGAAAATGATAAGCTAGTGCCAAAGGAAAAATCCGCTCTCCCAAATGGGCTTTGACTCGCTCAAGAAGTCGAATAAAACGTGTTACGTCTTTCGGGCCAAATTGGGCTTTGCTTTCACCGATGACATATATCTCATGTGCGTTCTTTCGTGCTTCGCCATAGATGTTGATTTCATCAAATTTATTCGGGGAGTAAACCAGATTCTTTCTATAGAGCCGGTCCACCTCTAAGCCAAACCTCCGTTTGAGTTCTTTCTTCAAAGCCGGGTACGACTTGTCTTCCAGGCTGTATCCAACTGTATTGCTGATACCACCGACCTCGTGGGTGAGATCATCAACCCGAAGTGTTAATTTTTGGAGGGCTTTTTCGGTCTTTCTTTGGGCTTGTGCTAACTCACTCACGGTTTGCTCAGTCTTCTTTTGCGCTTCCGTCAGCTCATTTACTCTTTGCTCAGTTTTCTTCTGCGCTTCCGTCAGCTCGCCAATACTTTGCCACATTTTTTGAAAATTGTTTTCTGTTTTTCTTGCCGACTCCCAAAACTCCTGTCTCGTAATACTCTCTTCACGATTTCGTTCGATTTCTGACAGCAATTCGAGCAAGACGGATTTCAAGTCCGGTTCTAGTTTTTCGATTTCTTTGAACAGCTGTGCGCTAAAAGGCATTTCTTTCTCACATCATTTATCTTTTTTAAAAAATAGCACTTCCTGTTTGGAATAGCAAGTAAACTTTGAGGATTGTCCAGGCTGAATTCGTGTCATTCGTGCAATTCGTGGTTCAAGCCTTTGATTTTCGTCGGGCCGCCTCCACCAGCGACCGAAAAATCCGCTGCTGATTGGCATCGTTCAACGATGCTTCCGGATGCCAGAGCACCGCGATCAACCACGGGTGATGCTGGTATTCCATCGCTTCGATGACGCCGTCGGGGGCGCGCCCGACGATCTGCCAGCCGTGGCGAACGTTGCGTAGTCCTTGGTGATGCTTCGATATCACCTTAATTTCATTTTTACCAATGATTTGCGTCAGGCAGCTTTCGGCGCTTAACTCCACCAGATGCTCGGTGGCCTCGTCTCCTTTTTTGTGGAGAATGGTTTCGCCATACTCTTCGGGAATATGCTGCACCAGATCGCCGCTGCTGGCCACATTCAGCACCTGGCAGCCG